>JAYRFD010001108.1:0-4266 GCA_041908565.1 Polyangia bacterium
CAGGGCACAGGTTCGTGACCTGGGTAGCGTGGCGCCCGTCGGCAGGGAAGGGGCTGGGGTTCGCGGGGACGGACGGAGCCGCTCATGAAGCTTCGTTTTTGGGGTGTGCGCGGTTCATTTCCCGTCCCAGGGACGCACACGGCGCGCTATGGCGGCAACACCAGCTGCGTGGAAGTTCGCTGTGCCGACGAAAGCCACCCCGATGCTCCGCGCATGATCTTGGATGCTGGCACAGGACTGCGTCTACTGGGCAAAGAGATGATGCAGAGCGAGTTCGGCGAGGGAGCAGGCACGGCCCATCTGTTGGTCAGCCACACGCACTGGGATCATATTCAGGGGCTGCCGTTTTTCGCGCCCTTGTATCAGTCGGGCAATCGCTTCCATGTCTACGCTCGGCAGCGCGACGATACGCACCTGCGGACGGTGTTTGCGCTGCAGTCAGACAATCCCTATTTCCCGGTGCCGTTTGAAGCAGCCGCGGCGGACCTGGAATTCACAGAGCTATCCGACGATGCGCGCTTCAACATCGGGCCAGTGCAGGTTCGCTGCACGCGCTTGAATCACCCGTGGATCGCCATCGCCTTCCGGCTGGACTACGAAGGTGCATCCGTCGCGTACGTGACAGACACGGCGCCGTTTCGCGACATCTTGATCGAGCGGCAGTTCATCCGTCAGCCGCCCAAGCCGGGCGATCCGCTGCATCCCGATGACGCGGCCAAGCTGAAGACCATGCGCGACGGAGTGGTCCGTCTGTGCGAAGGGGCTCAGCTGGTCATTTACGACACGCAGTTCACGCCGACCGAATACGCACAGCGTCCGCACTGGGGACACAGCTGTCCAGAAGACGCGATCGAGATCGCGCGCGACGCCGGCGCCAAGGCGCTGATGCTGTTTCATCACGCGCCCGAGCGCACCGACGAACAGCTTGATGAGCTTTTGGCTCGCCACCGTGCGCAGCAAGCCCGCGACGGCGGCCAGCTTGCGATCTATGCCGCATACGAAGGCATGGAAGTGGACCTGACCGCCTCTGGCCTGGGAGAGATGGTGCCGGCGCCGACGGTGCCCGTGCGCAGCGGCACGACGATTTCTTCCAAGCCGCCCCGCGTTCCCATGGCGGCCGAGCCCAGCCAAGAACTGCCGACGCCCGATCCAGGCAACCCGACGGCCGATTCGCCAGACAAGGTGCAGTCGTGAAGGTCACCTTTTGGGGCGTTCGCGGCTCAATTCCATCCCCCGGGCCCGAGACGGTTCGCTACGGCGGCAACACCAGCTGCGTTTCGATCCAGACGCTGGAAGACGACCTGCTGATCCTCGATAGCGGCACTGGCATCGTCGGCTTGGGTAAGCAGCTTCTGCGCGGTGCATTTGCCCGCGGCCAGGGCAAAGCGGCGATGTTGCTGTCGCACGCGCACTGGGATCACATCCAGGGCTTCCCGTTTTTTGCACCGGTCTTTGTCCCCGGAAATCGCTTCACGGTGTTCGGCCAGGCCCGCAGCTCGACGATGCTCGAGAGCATTCTGGAAGGGCAGGTCAACCCGCACTTCTCGCCGCTGCAGACGATGAAGAACCTGGGCGCCGGCTTCGACCTGGTGCCGATGTACGGCGACGGCAGCAAGCAGACGTATGAACAGGTGACGATCTCGGGCTGTCGCAACCCGCACGGCCACGCGACCTGCTTGGCCTATCGCATCGAACAGCATGGCAGGGCCGTCGTTTATGCCCCCGACGTTGGCTATCCCCCTTCCGGTCCCAGCGACGCGGCGATTGATCTGTATCGCGGTGCGGATCTGCTGATCCATGACGCGACGTACACGCCCGAGGATCGGATTCGACGCATCGGTCGGGGCTACGCCAGCTTTGCCGACGCCGCACATGCGGCCTTGCGCGCCGGTGTTCGTCGCCTGGCCTTGTTTCATTACGACCAGGACTACACCGACGAACAGGTCGACGACTGCTGGCGGCGCTGTCGCAGCCTGCTTGATGCCGAAGGTGGACGAGGGATTGAGCTGATCGCCGCACGCGAAGGCCTGACCGTCGAGGTCTAGGTTCGCTCGGGGCTGGCGGTTCGCCCTGCGGGCTCTTTGCTCGCGCGGCCCGTCGGAATGCCCAAGCGGCGCAGCTTGTCGTGCACGGTCGACTTGGGCAGGCCAAGAAGCTCTGCCGCCCGACGACCACTGCCACCTGCTTGCGTCAGGGCGCGCAACAGGGTTTGTCGTTCGATTTCTGCGAAGCACAGGCTGGATGCGACGGCGGGCGGGGTGTCATCGGTGGGCTGCACGGGGGCTGGGCGCTGGGCAGAAAGGCAAGGACCTGGGCTGGGGCGGGACGTTCGACGAGACGCCGGCAGGATGGCGGCCGCCGTCAGCTGCGGGCCGCCCAGGTGCACAGCGCGCAGCAAGGCCGCGCGTAGCTCGCGCACGTTGCCCGGCCATGGGTCGTTGACGAGCTTGGCCAGATCCTCGTCGGGCATGGGCTGCGGTACGGACAGGCCCTCTTGTTCGGCGTGCTGCAGGAAGTGGCGCAGCAGCAGCGGAATGTCCTGACGACGCTCGCGCAGCGGCGGAATATCGATCTCAAGCCCACACAGTCGGTAGTACAGGTCGGCGCGGAAGCGGCCTTCTTGTACGGCCCGTTCCAGGTTGCGATGGGTGGCTGCGACGATGCGCACGTCGACATCGACTTCGCGCGTTGCTCCGACGGGGCGAATGCGGCGATTTTCCAGCGCCCGCAAAAGGCGCGGCTGCAGTTCCAAGGGCAGCTCGCCAATTTCGTCCAGGAACAGCGTCCCGCCATGCGCTTCGCCAAAGCAGCCCAGGTGTCGCTTCTGGGCGCCGGTGAACGCGCCGCGCTCGTGCCCAAACAGCTCGCTCTCGATCAGCTCACGCGGCAGGGCTCCACAGTTGACGGTGACCAGCGGGCCGGGGCGACCGCTGTGCCGGTGCAGCGCGCGAGCCACCAGTTCTTTGCCGGTTCCGCTTTCCCCCAAGATCAGCACGGTCAGTCCGCTGCCGGCGAAGCGCCGTACCTGCTGCCGCACCTGCTGCATGGCTTCGCTGGTGCCGATCAGCTCGTCGGTGGAGCGGTCTTCTTGCGGCAGGGCCAGCCGGAAATCGGTCTGGCCGACGGTCAGTCGTCCCCCCAGGCGAAGCTGTCCATCGACGATTCGCACGCCGTTGATGAAGGTGCCGTTGCGCGATCCCAGATCGCGAACGCGAACCCAGTCGCCCTGCGGGTGCAGGCTGACATGGTGGCGCGAGGCATGGCTGTCTGCGATGACCCAGTCGTTGTCTTGATCTCGACCGATGCGCATCGCGGTGCGAAGCGGTCGCGTCCCCGCGTTCTGCGCACACAGAAGGAACGAATTGGTCGACTCCGTGCGGATGGGCATCAAAAGGGGCGTGCTCAAGGTCGCGATGGCGATGCCATTGGAACGCGGACGCTCGCCATCGGCCGCGCAAGGTGGCGAATAGCTGGCGCTGACGTCATAGCGAACCGGACGCTTGACTGGACTGTGCCCAGGCGAGGGCGGGTGTTCCGTCGGAGCCTGTCGAGCGATCGGCGCGTCGGCAAAGAAATCACGGACCGGGCGTTGGACTGCAGGGGCAGCGGACGTTGAGAAGGTAGCTTCCATCATGGCGGCAGGAGGTATCGTGCGCAGCCGACCGAAAGTTGCTATGGTGCCGCGTTTTTTCGCGCCAGGTCGTCGGTCTTGCGGCACGTGTCGCTGCGTACTTGGCCCACTGCCTCGTCAGAAAGTCTGCTTTATGTCCAACACTGAACCTGCCTCAAGCGCTGCCGATCCTGCAGCATCCGCTCCATCGCATGCCATCGAGCCCAGCCTGGGCGATCACTTGTTTCGCGGCACCATCCGCGCCCTGAACCTGCGGCTGGTGGTGGCCTTGGGCACGGACCTGTGCCAAGACGCTGCGCGACGGCACCAGACCAGTCCGGCCGCGACCTGCGCGCTGGGGCGGGTGCTGATGTCCGGAGCGCTGCTGGCGACGCTGACCAAGACGGAAGAGCGCGTCACCATCCAGATTCAGTCGAACGGACCGCTGCGCGGCCTGACGGCCGATGCCTTTGGCGATGGCTTGGTGCGTGGCTTCCCGCACGAGCCGCAGGCGGCTCCCGACGCTGACATGAGCAAGCGGCAGCGCTTGGCGCCGCTTTTGGGGCGCAATGGCATCGTCTACATCGTTCGCGACATCGGCGTCCGCGATCGCTACCAAGGCCAGGTGTCGTTTGTCACCGCCGAGGTCGACGAAG
>JAYRFD010001109.1:0-5566 GCA_041908565.1 Polyangia bacterium
CATGTCCGCGTCTGTCGTTTCAGCGCTTGGACACCCAGCCGAGAACGCGCAGGTCGAAAGCAGGATCGCACAGAGCATTCGTCGCATTGCAGACCTCCACGCTTGATCCTACGCCGGACGCGAAATGATGCGTCTAAAATGCATATTATGGTTCCGTCGTCGGGAACGCGGACCTGCGCAGGAACGGGGGCTAGCGTTCGCTGTCGAGGTGATTCATCTGTGCCGCCGCATAGCGCGTGCCTGCCACTGACGAACTTGGGATGGCCGCTTCGATCTGCGATAGCTCTGACGGGGACAGGCGGATGTTCAGCGCTCCCAGCGCTTCTTCCAGCTGGCTGCGTTTGCGTGCGCCGACCAGCGGTACCAGCGATTCCCCTTTGGCCAGCACCCACGCGATGGCCAGCTGCGAAGGGCTGACCCCTTTTTCGCTTGCTAGCTGGGACAGCGAATCGACGAGCTTCTGGTTCTGCTGCCGGTTTTCTCCGACGAAGCGAGGCAGAAAGGCGCGATAGTCCCCGGCGCCCGGCGTTGATCCCGACAGCAGGCCGCGAGACAGCACGCCATACGCCGTGACGCCGATGCCCAGCTCGGACAGCAACGGAAAGATCTTCTCTTCCGGCCCGCGGGTGATCAGCGCGTACTCGATCTGCAAGTCACAGATGGGATGCACCGCGTGCGCGCGGCGGATGGTGTCGACTCCGACTTCTGACAGCCCGATGTGGCGCACGTAGCCCGCCTTCACCAGATCGGAAATCGCGCCGATCGTGTCTTCGACCGGCACGCTGGGATCCAGTCGAGCCGGACGGTAGATGTCGACGTATTCGACCCCAAGGCGAGTCAGCGAATAACAAAGGAAGTTCTTCACGGATGCTGGGCGGGCATCGACGCCGGTCCAGGCTCCGCCCGGGCCGCGCAGGGCTCCGAATTTCACTGAAAGCTGGACCTTGTCACGACGATCTTTGATCGCGCGGCCGATCAGAAGCTCGTTGTGTCCGACGCCATAGAAGTCACCGGTGTCGAGCACGTTGATGCCGTGATCCAGCGCTGCGTGGATCGTTGCGATGCTCTCTTCATCGTCGCTTTTTCCATACACGGCCGACATGCCCATGCAGCCCAAAGCCAGTGGAAACGAGACGGGACCTTGTGCTCCTAGACGTCGCGGCGAACGTATCGACAAGTCAGTCATGTGTGCAGCGTACTTGAAATCCCCGATGTTTCGCGGAGATCGCAGCAAGCCGGCGCAGGCAAAGCGGCGCGACTGATCTTTTTTTTGATCCGCGCTGACCCGATTTGTCGCGGGCATCCCTCTTTGTTGGTTGAGACCGGATGGGGACGGCAGTGATGCTCCATTCGGCTGCAGTACCCATGAAGGAGGATGCGATGACGCGAAGGGGACAGATGCAGCGAAGGACCTTTCTTGCGGCTCTCTCGCTGGGCATTGCGGCGCCGCTGGCGCTGCGCATGTCGCGCTTGGCTACGGCGGCTCCCACGCCGAGGCCATTGCGCTTGTTGTTCTTCTACCTGCCGCACGGCATGCCCGTCGAACACTACGATCCCAAGGGCTCGTCCGATGCGTTCTCGTTGAACATGACGGGCGAGAGCATCTTGGCTCCGCTGGAGCCGCACAAGAGCCTGGTCAACGTGTACCGCGGCTTGGCGATCACCGATATGAGCAACCACGCCGCGATCCGCTACACGCTGACCCGAAACGAAAATGCCTCGCAGTCGATCGATCGCGCCATCGCCAAGGGGCTGGGCACGCAGGCTGTCTCGCTGGGCGTCGTGCCGTTCCAGACGTACTTCGGATCGGACATGTATCTGATGAAGGACGGGACGTGGATCCGCGCCGAAGCCAGCCCCGTGGCGGCCGCTGATCGTCTGTTTCCCAAGACCACTGGAGGCATGGCGTCCGACGCAGAGTTTCGCAAGCTGGCACTGGGCCTGACCGAGCGCGAGCTAGAAGCGATGTCGAACGCAACCAAGAACCTGTCGCGCGAACAGAGCAAGCTGGGAGTCCACTTGGATGCCGTGCGTGCGCTGAAGGCCGGCGGGCAAAGCGGCAACATGTGCATGGGACAGCCCAGCCTGCCGACGGTGGATGCGCTGCGCCAAAACGGAGCGAATGTCACCGATGCGATGAACTTGCCGCAAGTGCTGGATGCGCAGCTCGAGCTGTCTGCGCAGGCCCTGATCTGCGGTGCGGCGCGCGTCATCACCATCCAGAACTTGTGGGCGACATCGGATGTGAACATGAGCGCGCTGGGCATTCCCAAGAACCACCACGATCCGGTGTCGCATGCCTGGGATGCCAGCGGTCGAGCCGAGTTCGCGCGGGTGCAGCGCTTCTTCGTGCAGCACGTGGTCGACAAGCTGGTGCGCGCTCTGCAGACTCCCGATGCGCTGGATACCACGGCGCCGGGGCGAACCGTCCTCGACAACACGCTGATCTATCTGTTCAGCGAAGTGTCCGATGGTGCGAATCACCACAGCAACAAAGACACCGTCTGGCTGTCGGGCAAGCCCTATGTCAGCTCGCTGCCGGCGATCACGATCGGCGGCGGTGCTGGTGCGATCAAGACCGGCAAGCTGTTCGACTTTGACAACCGATCGCACGGTGACTTGCTGTACACGTTCAGCGAAATCGCGGGCACACCGCAGAGCACCTTTGGCAGCAGCATCGCGGAGGTGAAGGCATGAGCGCTCTCCATTTCAAACAGAAGACTCGTCGGTGTGCGCGGTTGCCGGGGCATTCCGCGGCGGCACTTGCATCCGCGGCCTTGTCCATGTCGCTGGCCTGCAGCAGCAACAACAGTACGCAGCCGCCGATCAGCGATGAACAGATCTGCGCGGAAGCTACGGTGGGCCCGCCGCTTCTGCGACGCTTGACCAACAGCGAACTGGAAAACTCGATCGGCGACATCTTCCCGACGATCAAGGCCATCGGCTGGGCTGGCGTGAAGCTGGGTGTCGATCCGGTTTCGCACATGGGCTTTGGCAACGACGCGCAGGTCCTGCAGGTCAACCAGCAGACCGCGCAAGAGATCCTGGACACCGCGGAAGACGTCGCGACCTATGTCACCAACGCCGGCATTCTGCCGCTGGTGCTACCGTGCTCGACGTTTACCCCCGACCGCAGCTGTGCGACGACGTTTGTGCGCGATACGGGGCGGCGCTTGTTTCGGCGACCGCTTGCCGACAGCGAACGCAACGACTACTTGGGCCTGTATGACAGCGTCAAGGCCAAGGCCGACTTCGCAAGCGCCATCAAGTGGACCTTGGTCGCGATGATCGAGTCGCCGCATTCGATCTATCGGTCTGAGCTTGGCGTCGCCGATGCCGATGGCTATGGGCTTACGCAGCACGAACTTGCCAGCGAGCTTTCCTATACGTTTTCAGGGACGACGCCTTCGGTTGCTCTTTTGGACAAGGCCGATCGCGGTGAGCTATCGACGTCGGATGCGCTTCTGACCGAAGCCAAGGCACTGATCGCCACCCCGCGCGGTCAGGAGGTCGTGCGTCAGCTGTTCCGTTCGTGGTTCCGCTATGAACGGGCCGCCACTGTGACGCGACCGGACGTGCCGAACTACTTCACCGTGCGCAACTCGCTGGTGGAAGAGACCAAGCGCTTCATCGATCAAGTGGTGCTGACCGATCGCGGGGGCATCAACCAGCTTCTGACGGCGAACTACACCTTCTTGGATCCGATGCTGGTCACGCACTATGGCTATGGCGCGGCGGGGGCCGGCTTTGTGCGCACGCAGCGTCCCGCGCAGTGGGGCATCGGCGTGCTGTCGCAGGGATCGATCTTGGCTGCCAACGCGCAAGCGCAGAGCTCGTCTCCGACGCAGCGCGGGCTGTTGGTGTTTGAAAAACTCTTGTGCAATGTGCGGCCAGAGCCCCCAAAGATCATTCCGCCGCTGCCGCCGATCATGCCCGGGCAACGCACGACGCGCGATCGCTACGAATCGCAGCATGCCGTCGGTAGCTGCGCCTTCTGTCACAAGCAGTTCGATCCCATCGGCTTCACGTTCGAGCACTTCGATGAAGTGGGTCGCTATCGCAAAGATGAAAAAGGCCTGGCCATCAACGACAGCGGTCGCGCCCTGACTCCGACGGATGAAGTGAGCATCGAAGCGACCGGGCAGGTCGACTTGGCGCAGAAGCTGGCGGCTCGCGACGACGTGCGCGGCTGCGCAGCCGACATGATGGCGGCCTTCGCCTATGGCCTAAGCGAAGGTCAGCCACGCTGCCTGGTGACCAAGCTGCGCCCCAGCTTGACCAGCGGAGACCAGAGCGTCCTCGACTACCTGACCGGCCTCACTGCGTCCCCCCACTTCACCCGCCGCCGCTAAGCACGCCGCCACATCCGCGTGCGTTACGTGATGCGGCGATAGATGCCGACGACGGTGCCCAGCAAGTTCACAGGCTTGAACTCGCTCTTTTTGACCTCGATCGGCAGCATGTGTCGGTTGGCGGGCTTAAAGACGATGCGGTCGCGCTCGGGATGGAAGTACTTCACCGTCGCTTCGTCGTTGATCATGGCCACCACAATGTCGCCGCTGTGCGCCACCGACTGCTTCTTGACGAACAGATAATCCCCGTCGTGGATGCCGGCTTCGATCATCGAGTCGCCTTTGACACGCAGCGCAAACACATCGCGGTGATTGCCCAGAAAGAAGCGATCGACCTGCACGGTGTCTTCGCGCTGCTCGACGGCCAATAGCGGCTGCCCGGCTGCGACCCGCCCCAAAAGGGGCACTTCGACAATGTCTTCCGACAGCGCAGCGGCGGCGGTCACCATCGCTTGGCTGGCGGCGCGCGACAGCGGCTCGCTTTCATCTGCGGGCGCACCGTCGGGGTTCTTGACACGCAGAGCCCGCGACTTCAGGTCGTGCCGTTCCAAAAAGCCCTTTTTCTCCAGCGCGCGCAGGTGGTCGTTGACCCCGTTGGTCGACCGAATCTGCATGTGCTGACCGATCTCGCGCAGCGTCGGTGGATATCCACGGCTGCGGATGCTCTGCGAGATGAACTGCAGCACTTGGCGCTGCCGATCGGTCAGCGGATCGCGGCTGTGGCCGCTGTCCGATTCGTTCCCCGCCTCGGGCTCCTGTCCTTCGCGCTGGCTGGCCAGGCGAAGGGCAGGGCGCTCGCTGGCTTCGGGCTTGGCGGGCCCCCGTCGGCGCGGGGCGTTTGCCACAAGTGAACTCTGTTTGCCGTCGCTGTCTCTCATGATCGACCTCGTCTGCGGGGCTTGGCTGGGACCGCATCCGGCAGACCTCGCCGCTGCGTCGGGATCTTCGGAATTTAAGCGGGGGGGGGGAACTGAACTTTTGGCAGCCTACTGAACAGACGGTCCTATGTCAAACCCCCGAAATGCAAGGGCCCAGATCGCGCGCCGATGCCCGCGCCGATGCCCGCGCCGCTGCCCCCGATGATCGCTGCCCAGGTTGGTAGTCTGGCCCTATGCGGACGCGCAAGCCTGCGGAATGGCACGCGAATTTTTGATCGCGCTCACCCCGTCGCGAGTACGCTGTAAAGAATGCGACGCAGCCGCATCAAGAGGCCA
>JAYRFD010001110.1:0-2368 GCA_041908565.1 Polyangia bacterium
AGCAACCACGGGGCACGCGCCACCCCGCGGACGCGGGCGTGGGCGGGGGGGGGGCGGGCCGGGGCCACGCGACGCGGCTTGCCGGCCCACGGGAGGCGGCGGCTAGTCGCGCGACACGAGGCTCAGCAGCAGGCGCAGCGCGCTGACGAAGATGTTGAACAGCGCGGCGAACAGCATCAGGGCGCCGCGGACCGGTCTGTCAAAGTTGGGATCTGTCAGCACTTCGCTCGTGGCATAAATCAGCGTCAGCACGCCAAAGATCGCGATGCCAATGCTGATGACGATGCCCAAGAAGGTCATATGCAGCAGCAGCGAATTCAGCAGGATGGCGACCAGGATGCTGAAGAAGATGCCGGTCAGCAGGCCCGAGGGCGCGTGGAAGCGCTCTTTGGTCACCAGCATGTAGCCCGTCACCGCGATGAAGGCGGCGGCCGTGATGCCACCGGCGGCGATGATCAGCTGCGGTGCAACCATGCGGGCCAGGAACAGAAGCGGCGAGATCGCGATGCCCGACAGGAAGCCATCGGCGCCCAGCGCCAGCAGGCCCAGCGTCGGGTGACGGTCGGCGGCCCACAGCGCCAGTCGCGGCACGGCATTCAGCAGCACCATCGACAGGATGAAGGCCAGGATCGGCGACTGATAGAAGAACAGCATCAGCGTCTGCGATCCGCTGCCCATGTAGCCACCGACCAGCGCGCTGACCAGGCTGATGCTCAGCAGTGCATAGGTCTGCTTGGCGACAGCGGCCTGCCGCTCATCAAGAGGGATTGAGCCAAAGAGCTTTTCGGTCGCATTCATGACGGACATGGTCAAACTTCTCCTCCGACCTGGGTCGGGTTTGGGGGCGATGGTTGCGGTGCTCTTGCTGCTGGGTCGACCGCGACTTTGGGGTCAACGATCGACGTAGTCCTTAACCGGCAAGCTGGATCTGACATTCCGCTTGCGCAAGGCGCATGGGTTAACTCTGCGCCTCGGCAGCCTCGGCCGGGCGGCGCGCCAAGACGAAGTAGTGGCCAATCGACTCGCCGTGCTTGGTGGCGTGGCCGATCACCACATCGCGCGACACGCGGCGACAGTAATCCTGCATGTCCTTGTAGACAAAGTGCGAAAGACCGCGCGCGTTTGGCTTCACCGCAGGCCAGATCTCGGGCACGTCCTTGGCTTCCGGCACCTGCGTGTAATCAATGACGATTTCTTCGCCCGCCGGCAGCACGGTGAAAAAACCCGGCCCAGTGAAGGCGCGCATCGTCTGTTCGTTGTAGCCAATGACCGCCCCGTCGGACGTACGCGCGAAGCGCTTTTCAAACAGGCGGAACATCAGCAGATCGTTGCGTCCTGCAAAGATCACCTGCTGCCCGGTCGGCGTGCCTTCCGGCACCATGTCCTGCAGGGTCAGTTTGCGACCTGCGCAGCGTTCCCACAGGGCCGGCATCAGCTTGCCCGGCACGCGCTGCACATCGTCGACGCGCGCCTGCGGGTCCAGCCCATCTAGGTACGCGGCCAGCGCTGCAGCGTCGGCGCCATCCTGGATCAGCCCCGCCAAGGACGGAGGCTGCGTATCGGTTTCCGTCTCTGCTTTTTGGGACTCGGTGGTTGCGGCCTGGCTCATGGGTCCTCCCACGGACACCGGAATATTCTACTACTCTACGGTCACCGACTTGGCCAAGTTGCGGGGCTGATCGACATCGGTGCCCTTGATGTCGGCCACATGATAGGCAAATAGCTGCAGCGGCACGACGGTGATCAAGGGCAGAAGCAGCGACGGAGCTTTCGGCACCTCGATCACGTCATCGGCCAAGCGACGCAGCGCTGCGTCCCCGCGTGTCGCGATGGCAATGACCTGGCCGCCACGCGCCTTCACTTCGGACAGATTGGACAGCACCTTTTCGTAGCCGTGCTCTTCCGGCGCCAGCACGATGACCGGAGTGCCCTCATCGATCAGCGCAATCGGCCCATGCTTCATCTCGCCCGCCGCGTAGCCTTCGGCGTGGATGTACGAGATTTCTTTCAGCTTCAGCGCCCCTTCCAGCGCGATCGGGTACTGCGGACCGCGGCCCAGATACAGCACGTCCTGAGCGTGGGCGTGGCGGCGGGCCAGGGCCTGCACCTGCGCTGCGGTCTCGACGGCTTCACCGATCTTGGCCGGCACGGCCAAAAGCTCATGCACAAGCTCAGCCGCGGCGGCATCACCCAGCGCGCCGGTCCGTCGCCCCAGGTGCACCGCCAGCAGGAACAGCGCGGCAAGCTGTGTCGTGAACGCCTTGGTTGATGCGACGCCGATCTCGGGCCCGGCGTGCGTGTACAGCGCATGGTGCGAGGCCCGCGGAATCGACGAGTCGACCACGTTGGCGATCGACAGCGTCTGCGC
>JAYRFD010001111.1:0-4853 GCA_041908565.1 Polyangia bacterium
CTGTGGCAGCTAGACATCGAAGACGCAGCGGTCGAAGAGCTTCTGGTGACCAGCACCAAGGCGCAGCGCTTGTCGGCGCTGTCGATCGTCGGCGGAGTGCTGGCAGCCGTGCGTCGCACCGGGCGTCTACGTCGCCTGTTTATCGGCTTTACGATTCTGCGCGGCCTGGAAGAGACCAGCCGAGCCTTTCACTTGGCGACGGTGCTGGATCACTTCTGCGCGCGGCATAGCGCGGCGGCCGTGATCACCGGCCGCGACGCGAAGCGCCTGCGCGAAGCCGCCGATCACGCGGTCGAGACGGCGCAGCGGCAAGTGACATCGTCGCTGCTGCAGAACGTCGTTGAGCACGGCGTGCAGCTATTGCAGGCGGTGCCGACGTGGGCGCTGGCCAAAATTGGCAAAGCACCGACGGGGCCGCTGCCTCCGCTTGCGGATTTGTCACAGCAGGCGCGTAGCCTGTTCCGAGACGTATCGGCGCAGCGCTACCTTGCGAGTGTGTTACATAGCTTCGACAAGAAATGGCGCGAGGCTACGCCCTAACGTCACATCAACCCAGTCGAGAGGTCCCATTGTCAAACGAACGCCCAGCCTCGAAAAAATCCTCCTCGTCTCCTCCCAAAGCCTTGAACAAGGCGCCAGGCAAGTCTGCGGCCAAGCCCGCATCGCCCAGTCCCAGCACGGTCCACGAGCTTGATCCTGTGGTCGCTGCACAGCGAGCCCAGGCCGATGCACGCTCGTTGGAAAAAGCCCTGTGCGCGGCGCAAGCGGCGATCGACAAGAAGGGGCTGGGGCCGGTGCTGCTCGATCTGCGCGAGGGCAAGAGCTACACGGACTACCTTTTGGTGGTGTCGGGGCCGGGGCCGCGCGCCGCCAAAGCCATCGCCGAGAGCGTCTTCGAGACGATGTCCGAGCGCGGCTATCGAGCCGTCGGGGTGGAAGGTGTTCGCGAGGGACGCTGGGCGCTTCTGGACTACGGCGATCTAGTCGTGCACGTCTTCGATCATCCGCTGCGCGAGTTCTATGACTTGGAGGGCATGTGGTTCGACGCACCCAAGGTCGAACTGCAGGTGCCGCCCGATCAGCGCATCGTGCCCGGCGCGATGTCCTACGGCGACGGCGCCACCGACGGCGCGTACGGCATCGCGGACTAAGCGGGCGCAGCAAGATGGCTCGTCCGCGCGGGGGTGCGCGGCGGTCCTGATGGGTCTTTCGGGGGAAGGTCTGCGGGGGCGCAGGCAGGCGGGATCGGACCGGTTCCGCGGCGCGGAAGCGGCTTCGGGGCGGCTTACTTCTTGTGGTTCTTGATGTACGCGATGGCGTCCCCGACGGTCTTGATCTGCTCGGTGTCCTCGTCGGGGATCTCCATGTCGAAGGCTTCTTCCAGGGCCAGAACTAGCTCGACCACGGCCAGCGAGTCCGCCTTCAGATCGTCGATGAAGCTCGACTCAAGCTTGATCTTGTCGGGGGAGACTTCGAGCTGACTGCAGATGATCTCTTTGACCTTGCTTTCGATGGACTCGATGGACATTCGGGACTCCTGTTACCAGGGGGTGTTCGAGAGACGAATAGACCTAGAGCATGTAACAGGAGGGCGCGCCCCAGGTCCAGAGGGAAGCACACCCAAGCGCCGCGATCTCGCGACTGCGCCGCATGCGATCTGGCAAGGGTCGGAACAGTCGGTGGTTGGCTGCGCGGTCAGCCGATCAATAGGCCGCCGTTTACACGCAAGACCTGGCCGGTGATGTAGCCCGCGGCGGGGGATGCCAAGAAGGCCACAGCGGCTGCCACGTCGTCGGGCTTGCCGGTGCGCCCCAAGGGGATCTGCGCCGTTAGCTGCTTGCGCATGTCCTCGGTCAGCGTCGCACGCGTCATGTCCGTGTCGATGTACCCCGGCGATACCGCATTCACGGTGATGCCCCGCGACGCAAGCTCTCGCGCCAGCGTTCGCGTCAGACCCAAAAGCCCGGCCTTGGCGCTGGTGTAGCTGACCTGGCCGGCATTGCCCGTCTCGCCAACCACCGACGTCAGGTTGATGATGCGTCCGCTCTCTTTGGCTTTGAGCAGCAGGCGCGAAGCGGCGCGACACAGCAAGAACACCGAGGACAGGTTGGTGTTGATCACCCGCATGAAGTCCGCGGTCTTGGTGCGCAGCAGAAGCCCGTCGATGGCAACCGCGGCGTTGTTGACCACGACATCCAGCCGACCTTCCTGTTCGCCGATGCTCTTGATCGCGGCGTCGACCGCTGCCTCGTCTGCGACGTCGAACTGCAGTAGGCGACCGTTTTGCGGGCCACCGATCGAGGCCAGGGTTTCTTCGGCCGCCGCCTGGTTGCTTTGATAGTTCAGGACGACGAACAGGCCGTCGCGAGCCAAGGCCTGGGCAATGGCGCGTCCGATGCCGCGCGAGGCACCAGTCACCAGCGCAACGCGGCGCACAGCAGGAGCGCTTTGGGTATCGGTCATAGATTTCCTCCTGGGGAAGCGGGAACGGGGGCTAGCGGGGCTTCTGACTATGCTGGCGCAGAAGGGCGCAGGGAACGCAGAGCATCCAGATCGGCGGGCTGGCCAAAGCAGAACAGGGGCAGGCCAGGGACGATGCGCTTGACCATGCCCGACAGCACGCGACCGTGGCCGACTTCGACGACGCTCGTGGCTCCCAGCGTCGCCAGCTTCTGCACGCAGCGTTCCCAGCGCACGGTGCCGGCAACTTGCTGCACCAAGCGAGCCCGCACCGCGTCCCCGTTGTCGTCGCTGATCGGATAGGGCTCGGCGTCGATGTTGGCGACCACGGTACAGCGCAGGGGGGAAACGGCGATGGCGGCAAGCTCGATCGCCAGCCGATCGGCCGCGGGCTGCATCAGCGCCGAATGAAAGGGCGCGCTCACCGGCAACAGCTTGACCAGCTTGCTGCCGGCCGCTTTGGCTAGAGCCACGGCTCGCTCGACGGCGGCGCGGTGCCCCGAAACGACGATCTGACCGGCACCGTTTTCATTGGCGGGTTGGCAGGACTCGTCGGCGGTCGTCGCTTGCGCGCAGATCTGCGCGACCTTTTCGCTGTCCAGGCCAATCATCGCGGCCATCGCGCCCTTGCCCTCGGGCACGGCTTCCTGCATGAACTGGCCACGCAGGTGAACCAGTCGCACAGCGTCGGAAAAGCGCAGCGCTCCGGCGACCACCAGGGCCGAATATTCGCCCAGCGAGTGACCGGCCGTCAGGTCCGGACGCAGGCCTAGCTCGCGATCCAGCACGGTGGCTGCGGCAACCGAGGTCAGCAGCAGCGCGGGCTGGGTCCACTTGGTACGGGTTAGCTCGTCCTCGGGACCGTCGAAGCACAGGCGGCTCAGGGGATGAGACAGCACGGCATCGGCTTCGTCGTACAGCGGGCGCAGATAGGGATACGCGTCGTGCAGCGCACCGCCCATTCCGACTTGCTGCGAGCCTTGGCCGGGAAAGACAAACGCGATCATGCAGGCTTTGCTCCGTCGAAAAGTTGCACTACCAGCGGACGACTGCGGCGCCCCAGGCCAGACCGGCGCCCAGCGCGCAGAACAGCAGGCGATCGCCTGCTTTGATCCGCCCCTCGCGCAGTGCTTCGTCGAGCGCGATGGGGACCGATGCCGACGAGGTGTTCCCGTAGCGATCGATGTTGATGTAGAAGCGTTCCATCCCGACGCCCAGGCGCTGTGCCACGCCTTCAAGAATGCGCAGGTTGGCCTGGTGCGCGACGATCAGATCGATGTCCTGAGCTTTGAGTCCTTGACTGCTCAACGCCGCCTGGCAGGCCGACGACAGGTTGCGCACGGCGTGCGTGAAGATGACCTTGCCCTGCATGTGGATCAGGTGCTTGCCCTCGGCCAAGGTCTGCGCGCTAGTTGGATACAGCGATCCACCGCCGGGAATGCTCAGCGCTTCGGCTTGCGTACCGTCGGCGAACAGGTGCACAGACAGGATGCCGCGGCCTTCGGCTTGCTCTTCTTCGCTGGCCAGGGTCAGGACTGCGGCGCCGGCTCCGTCGCCGAACAGCACGCAAGTGGCGCGATCTTGCCAGTTGACGAAGCCCGAAAGGACTTCCACGCCGACCAACAAGATGCGGCGATACAGACCGCTGCGCAGCAGGCCCTCAGCGACGGCCATGCCGTACAGAAAGCCGCCGCATGCCGCGCTGAGATCAAACGCCGGGCAGCCTGGGGCCGCGCCGATCTTTCGCTGCACAAACACGGCGCACGACGGCAGGGTCATGTCGGCGCTGATCGTCGCGCAGATGACGCAGTCGATCGTCGCAGGATCGATGCCGGCGGACTCGCAGGCGCGCTGTCCGGCTCGCGCTGCCAGGTCGGATGCGGCCTCGCCAGGCTTTACGACATGGCGAGCCCGGATGCCGGTTCGTTCACGGATCCATGCATCGGACGTGTCGACGATCCGGCTGAGGTCGTCGTTGGTCAGGATGCGCTCGGGAACGGCGCGCCCCGTGCCGAGGATCTTGGCTCGACGGAGCGCTGGCGTACGTTCGGGCGTGTTCATTTCGCGTCGGTTCCGTCTGATGTCGGCGGGGTGCTGGGACGCCCACGGACGTCATCGTTGTCAGATGGGGCAGCAGCGCGAGCAGTCGCGAGCTGTTCGAAGGAGGCGCGATGTGCGGTGACCGCCTGCGTCAGCGCCGGCAACAGGCCGGCCGCGACCTGCTCTTCGGCGACTTCGATGGCGCGCGTGATGGCGCGCGGACCGGATCGCCCATGGCAGATGATGGCCACGCCGTTGACACCCAAAAGCGGAGCACCGCCGCGGGCTTCGACGTCGACGATGCTCTTTAGCTGCAGCAGGGCCGGTCGCATCAGCAGGGCGCCCAGCTTCAC
>JAYRFD010001112.1:0-10537 GCA_041908565.1 Polyangia bacterium
ATCGCCGCCTTGATCGCATCCTCGGCGAGGATCGAGCAGTGGATCTTGACCGGCGGCAGGTTCAGCTCCTCGGCAATTGCCGCGTTCTGAATCTTTTCTGCTTCGTCGATCGACATGCCCTTGACCCACTCGGTGACCAGCGAAGAGCTGGCGATGGCCGATCCGCAGCCGAAGGTCTTGAAGCGCGCATCTTGGAAGATGCCGGTGTCGTCGATCTTTAGCTGCAGCTTCATCACGTCGCCGCAGGCTGGCGCTCCGACCAGGCCGGTACCGACGCTGGGATCGTTCTTGTCGAGGCTGCCGACGTTGCGCGGGTTTTCGTAGTGGTCCACGACCTTTTCGCTGTACGACATGTGTTTTCTCGATAGTCCTGGGGTCTGTTGTTCGTCTTGGATGCTGCTCGGTCGCTCGCCGCGGCTCAGTGCGCAGCGGTCCACTCAATGCTCTTTAGGTCCACGCCGTCTTGATGCATCTCCCAAAGCGGAGACATCTCGCGCAGGCGGCGGACCTTGTTCACGACGAGGTCGGCGACGTAGTCGACCTCTTCCTGCGTCGAAAAGCGGCCCAGGCCAAAGCGGATCGAGGTGTGCGCCAGCTCTTCACCGATGCCCAGCGCGCGCAGCACATACGACGGCTCCAGCGATGCCGATGTGCAGGCCGATCCCGACGACAGCGCGACATCCTTGAGCGCCATCAGCAGGCCTTCGCCTTCAACAAACGCAAAGCTCAGGTTCAGGTTGCCGGCCAAGCGATGCGTCAGCGATCCGTTGACGAAGACCTCGGGCAGACGCGACAGGATGCTGTCTTTCAGACGATCGCGCAGGCCGCGCAGGCGCTCGGCTTCTTGCGCGCCTTCCAAGCGCATGATCTCGCAGGCTTTGCCGAAGCCGACGATGCCCGGCACGTTCAGCGTGCCGGATCGCATGCCGCGTTCGTGCCCGCCGCCGTCCATTTGCTGTTCGATGCGCACGCGAGGCTTGCGACGGATGTACAGCGCGCCCACGCCCTTGGGCGCGTAGATCTTGTGACCCGTCATGGCCAACAGATCGACGTGGCTGGAATCGACGTCGAACGGCACCTTGCCAACACCCTGCACAGCGTCGGTGTGGAACAGCGCGCCGCGCTCTTTGACGATGGCGCCCAAGGTCGGCAAGTCATTGACCGTGCCGACCTCGTTGTTGGCCAGCATGATCGACACCAGAATCGTCTGGTCGGTCATTGCTGCACGCAGGCGATCGGGCGACACACGTCCATCGGACTCGATGGGCAAGAAGGTGACCTGGAAGCCTTCGTTTTCCAGTCGCTTGCAGGAATCCAGCACCGACTTGTGCTCGACCTGCGTCGTGATGATGTGGTTGCCGCGATCTTTGTAAAAGTGCGCCGCACCCTTGATCGCCAGGTTGTTTGACTCGGTGGCGCCGGATGTCCAGATGATCTCTTTGCCCGACGCACCGATCAGTGCAGCGACCTGATCGCGGGCTTCATCGCAGGCTTTTTCCGCCGCCCAGCCAAAGGCGTGGTTGCGGCTTGCGGCGTTGCCAAAGTAGGTCGTGAAGTACGGGACCATCGCTTCGACGACACGCGGGTCGACCGGAGTCGTCGAGTGATAGTCCATGAAGATGGGAAGCTTGACCGCCATGAGGGCTCCTTGCCGCCTGGGCTTAGGTGGTGTGCACGCCAGCCACCATCAGAGGCTGGTTGCCATCGTGTCCGTGAATCTTGCAGTCGGTGCACTCGCTGGTCAGGTGCTCGGGCTCGCAGACGCGGCAGCCGTCCAGGTAATGCAGGCCCGCGGCCAGATCTTGCGCAAGCTGCGCCAGCTTTCGCTGCTGCTCGCGCACTTCAACCAGCTTGGCCGACAACAGATCGCGCAGACGCATCATCGCGGCGGCTCCGATCCGCTCTTCTTCCAAGCGACGCAGCAAGACCTGGATCTCGCCCAGCGAGACATCGGCTTCCTGCAGCCGGTTGATCCACTGCACGCGCTCGACCGCGGTCGCGGAATACAGGCGAAAGCCGCCTTTCGATCGCAGAACCGGGCGCAGCAGGCCCAGCTCTTCGTACAGGTGCAGCGCGCGCACCGTCTTGCCGCAGCGCTCTGCAAGCTGACCGATGCGCAGCAGCTTGGGTGAGCCACCGGCCTCCCCTGCCGACTCGCCGCTCCCCTCGCCGTTTCCGACGGAGGCGTCCGACTCTGGCGGCTCGCTGCGAACTTCCGATATGTCCTGCGTCGACTTCAAATCCAACCCTTACGTGTGCGTGAGGTTTTGCAGTAGTATCGGCCGCCCATCCGACGCGGTCAAGCCCTAATTCTTCCCCTTACGTGAGGGTTAGATTGGCGCTCGACATTCTCCAGCGACCGCGCGCCAGGGCTGCGCAGCCGGTCGGTGGATTGGCATACAATTCGACGTATGTCTGAGCGGAATGCGGCGATCCTAAAGGCCGCCATCTGTGTGGCCTGGGCCGACGGCATCCTGAAGGATACCGAGCGCCGAGCGCTGGAAGGAATCCTGGCCGCTGCGGATCTGTCCCCGACGGAAAAGGCCGACATACGGGCCTATGCCCAGCAGCCGCGCACGATGAACGACCTAAACGGTCTGGACGTCGCGGGCCTATCGCCGGCAGAGCGACGGATGGCCCTGACCCACGCCGTGGTCATGGCCTTTGCCGATCGCGACTACGAACACATGGAGAGGCAGAGTGTGATCGCGCTGGCGCAGCGGCTGGGCCTGTCCACCGCCGAAGCGCATCAGATCATCGCCACCGCGACGCAAAAGATCGCGTCGCGCTAGCGCGGGCGGGCTTATTCGCGCGGGTATTGGTGCAGGAAGCCGTCGCTGCCCATGGCGGAAAGCTCGGGGTCGAAGCTGCCAAAGCTGGTGCCGGCAATGTGCAGGAAGCCGTCGGAAACGGCGATGGCGGTGCCGCGATCAAAAAGCGGCGTCCCCAGCTGACGCAGCCAGCTTGTCGTTCCGTCGTGGCCAAGCTGCATGAAGAACACGTCCTGGATGCCGGCCAGTGACTGTCCCGGGAACGCGCCGCGCGTCGAGCCAATCAGGTACAGCTTGCTGTCGGTGACGTACAGCGACTCGAAGCTGTCGGAATAGCTGGTGCCCACCTGCTTGACGAACTGCCGGCTGCCGTCGGGGCGATAGGCAATCAGCAGCGCATCTTGGCCGCCCATCTGCACCTGGCCAGCCACTGGGCCACGCGCCCAGCCCACGGCAAAGACGCCGCCTGCCGGGTTTGCCGCGACACTGATAAAGGCATCGTTACCGACGCTGCCAACCTGCTTTAGCCACTGCAGCTTGCCGGTGTTGTCCAGCCGCGCCAAGAAGGCATCGCCCAGCCCCGCCGAGGTCTCGCCCATGAACGTGCCCTGCGTGCTGCCGGCCACATACAGATCGCCAGCGCCGTCGATCGTCAGGCCCACGCTGCGATCGTCTGGAACCCCGTCGGTGCGTTCCTTCTGATCGGTGCCAAACTGCTTGATCCACTCTTGCGTGCCGTCGGGACGAAGCTTGACCACGACGATGTCGCTAGAGCCGGCATTGGTCTGGCCGGGGAACGATCCTTCGGTCTGGCCTGTGGCGAATATCGATCCGTCGGGAGCCACGGCGATGCTGGTTAGCTGATCGATCTCAGCCGTGCCGATCTGCGTCAGCCAGACCACCGCGCCATCGCTGCCCAGCTTGGCGACAAAGCCGTCGGCCTTGCCGGCCGAGACCTGCCCCGGAAACGCGCCATAGGTGTACCCAGCGACGTAGACATTGTCCGCAGCATCGACGGCCAGGCTGGACAGGATGTCGGCAGACATGGTGCTCAGCCGCTGCACGAATGACACCGCGCCGTTGTTGCGGTAGCGAAGGACGTAGCCGTCGAGGGCTCCTTGGTTCTGCCCACCGGCCAGCGCTCCGTCGGTGTACAGCGCCATGAAGACGCCGCCGCTGTGGTCGGCAGCCAGCGCCGCAAGCTGTTCGGTGCCTGGCGTCGCGACCGTCCGACGCCACGATGTGGCCATGCCGGTCACCGTCAGGCGCAGCGTGGCGCTGGCATCTTCGCCCGGGCGCTGGCCCTTGGCGCGAACGACCAGCGAGTAGTCATCGTCCAGTGCCGTCGGACCCGCCGTCAAACGCAGGCGCGTCGTGGCGGGGCGTTCGGGGGCCGGCGTCGCCGACATCGGATCGAACGTCGCCTGAATGCCCGTGGGCAGCGCCTGATCGGCCGGTCCCTTGACCGACATCACCACCGGAGCCGAGAGCGCCGCGTTGGCCTTCAGCGTGATGGCCACTTCGACGTTCTCTCCGGCTGTCAGGACCAGAGCGTCGCTGGACAGCGAAAGAACCAGGGTCCCCTCTGGGGTCTCGGTGCTGCGATTGCACGTGGCCGCGCTCGCCAGGGTCATAAGGCTGAGCAGCAGCGCAAGACGTGGTGCTGACGATCCCATGTCTGACCTTTCCGCGGGAAATCGACAATCCCGGTGTGATCGTACCACGCAGGAATTGGGAATCTCCAGCCATCTATTTGAAAAAATTACGTTTTAGAAACAACAAATTCTTCTTCATCTGTTAAAGCTGGCGACCCGGCTGAATCAGCAGAGCGAACGCGGAAGGATCCCGGACCTTTGCGGGTCCGCGGGCCCTGGTTCGTTCCGCCAAGCCATGCAGCACGGCTGTCGCCAAGCCCCCGTGCATCACCGTTGCTGTCAAGTCCAGGACCCGACGGAGGTTGCCGTCAGGCAGAGCGTCTTGATAGGCTGCCAAGGATGAGTGCTGTGCAGAAGACTCCGCAGCCGATCCGCCCCTACGGCGATCGTCGCGACGATGGGCGAATCCAGCTGTCGTTCACGCTGCCGGTGCCCGCGTCGGACAAAGCGCGCGAGGCAGCCCGCCTGTACGTCGAAAAGTTGGGCCTGTCGAGCCCGGTCATCGCCACCATGCAGCCGGCCGGACAGGACTTCAGCTTCTTCGTCGTCTATGGATCGACATCGGTTTCCGTCGACTACGCCGCCATCGAAGTGCCCGAGGTCAAAGCCCCGACCTGGAGCTTCAAAGAGATCAACACGCTGATCAAAGAACGGCTCAAGAGGCGCCTGGTTGTCGTCGGTGCATGCACTGGATCCGACGCGCATACGGTGGGCATCGACGCCATCTTGAACATGAAAGGCTACGCCGGTGACAAGGGGCTGGAAGCGTACCCCTGGATCGACGCGCACAACCTGGGCGCCCAAGTCGACAACGCCGTCTTGATCAGCCGTGCGCGCGAGCTTTCAGCGGACGCCATCTTGGTGTCGCAGATCATCACGCAGCGCGACGTGCACATCGAAAACAGCCGCCAGCTTGTCGATCTGATGCGCAAGCAAGGGCTGCGCGAAACGCTGCTTCTGCTGGGCGGCCCTCGCATCGACAACAAGCTGGCGCGCGAGCTTGGCTTCGATGCGGGCTTTGGCCCGGGCACCAAGCCCTCGCAGGTCGCGGCCTATGCGCTGCAAGAGATCCTGCGGCGGCGCGGCGAGCCCTTTCCATCGTCGATGTCCCCCATTCCGGTCGCCCCCGACGGCGCGCACTAAGCGGCACGACACGACGCGATGGATCCCATCGAAGTCATCGGCTGGGTGCGGGCCTTCACCCTGACCCAGCTTCTGGAAGTGCCGCTGTACACGCTGGCGTTGGGCTGGCCGCGCCTGCGTGCGCCCTTGCCGCAGGGGAATCCGCTGCCCGCGCTGTCCCTGTCGTTCCGCATCGCCGTCGCTTTTCTGTGCAGCTTGCTGAGCCACCCCGTCGTGTGGTTCGGCTTTCCGCGCCTGATCGACAGCTACGAACACTACGCCGCCATGGTCGTGGCGGCCGAGACATTTGCCGTCAGCAGCGAAGCCGTGGTGCTGTGGGCCGTGCGCCTGCGCCTGCATCACGCCTTCCTGCTGTCGTTTCTGGTCAACATGACCAGCATGTCGATGGGCTTCCTGCTGCGCTACCTAACCGGCTGGATCTAGCTCCGCCCGCGACGGGCCTTCGACGGGTCTGCGATGAATCTGCGGTGGGTCTGCGACGGGTCCGCGATGAATCCGCGATGGTTCGTGCTGGATTTGCGACGGTTCGGCGCTGGGTTCGCGGCAGGTTTTCGACGGTCCGCCATGGGTCCGCCATGGGTCCGCCATGGGTCCAGATCGTTAGCGACCGCATGCGGCGAAGAGGCGCACGGCAGGCCCAGCTTCGCGTTGCCACGAAGCGTGTCGTCAGAGCAGAAGCGACCCCCAGTCAACCCGCAGACGCGGCACAGCAAGCCCGGCCAACGCGATCCGCAGCGTAAGCGCCCCGATTCAGAGCGCGCAGCGGTTACACTGATCCTGCGACGATCCGATTTTTCAGCGTGGCCTTGGCTCTGCTTGTCACCGCGGCGATCGCCCAGGCGAAGCCGGTGCACAGTCGAGCTGTGCATCCCGTCAGCCCGCCGCCGAAGCACATCAGCCCAGGTTCGAAGCACGTCAGCCCGCCACCGAAGCACATCAGCCCACCGCCGAAGCACGTCCGCCCACCGCGAGCTTCTCTGCCACCGTATCTGCAGTTTCCCGCCGACATCGAATCGACCGCGGCCTATCGTTATGCCCAGCTTTCGCGCGCCGCGTGCGAGGCCGAGCTACAGCAGCGCAAGATCCGCTCGAAGCCCCAGGCGGCCCTGGGTGTGCTGTCGCCGCGTCGACTGATCGGGCCACTAAACGACGTGTTCTTTCGCGGCGAAGGCACCGATGAAGATCGCGAAAAGAGCGTGCACGAGATCGCCGACTGCCGGTTGATCCTGGCGATGTTCGACATGGCCGCGATCCTCAAACGGCATGACATCGTCGAAGTCCGTCACTTCTCGATGTACCGCCTTCCCCCGTCGAGTTGGCCGCGATCGCGAGTGGCCGATCGGCACCTGGGCGCGCTGGCCCTGGATGCGGGCCGCTTCATCAAGCGCGATGGATCGATCCTGGATGTCGATCGGCACTTTCATGGCGCCATCGGGGCCAAGACCTGCGGCGATGGAGCAGCCCCCAGGCCCGCGACGCCGCAGGCGATCGAGCTACGCGCCGTGCTGTGCGAGATCGTCGAGCAGCGACTGTTTCACGTAGTGCTGACGCCGAACTACAACGAGCCGCACAAGAACCACTTCCATCTGGAAGTCACGGCGGGCAAGCGCTGGCTGTTGATTCACTAAGCGCGGCTCGCGATCGACCGACTGCCCTGGTCCGCACCGCGCCAAACCCCGCAGCGATCGACCTTCTTCGCTGCGCGGCGCTCGTGTGCGTTTACAGTGCCTGCCGCCTGAACGATACTCAAACTCTGGGTTGTGCTCGACGCACGCGGTGTGATGCACGCCCACACGCTGCTTGTATTTCTTGGATACAAAGGGGGATCACACGCCATGAAGCGCCTGCTCGCTACGACGCTGTTCTGCATGCTGGCCTCTTTCTCGCAAGCGGACGCGCAGGTCGTGCGCATCACCGTTGCGCCGCCGGCTCCGCAGGTCGAGGTTCGTCCCGTTGCCCCGTCGCCCCGCCACGTCTGGGTGCCGGGCTATTGGCACTATCGCGGCGGTCGCCACGTCTGGATGGCAGGCCGCTTTGCCGTGCCTCCGGCGGCCGGCCAAAACTGGATCGAGTCACGCTGGGCCAACGAAGGCGGGCACTGGGTCCTGTATGAAGGCCACTGGGCCCACGCAGGGGGAGCCGTCGTCGTCCAGCCAGCGCCACCGCCGCGTCCGGTCGTCGTCGTGCAGCCCGCTCCGCCGCCACCGCGTCCTGTGGTCGTCGTGCAGCCCGCTCCGCCGCCGCCGCGTCCCGTCGTCGTCGTGCAGCCGGCGCCGCCCCCGCCCGTCGTGGTGGTGCCTGGACGTGGCCACGGTCACGGCAAGGGCAAGGGCTGGCATGGCAAAGGCAAAGGCTGGCACGGCAAGGGCAAAGGCTGGCGCTAGCTCGATCCCTTTCGCCTGCTTGCGCTGCCCATCCCGTCGGGTAGACGCAGCCCCAATCATCGGGGTTCGCCGTCGTCACTTCACTTGCAGATAGACGTAGTCGTGTCCCTGGTGCGTCGCATCCGTGCCCGCCGCGCTGTGACAGCCATTGCACACACCTGCGCCCACCCCGTCGGCAAAGACGCTGCCGTTTGAGATCTCGTACCAGTACCAGCTATCAGCGCTCTTGCCGGCTTTGATGTGACGGGACACCGCATAGCCGATGATCTGGTCGGTGCCGCCAAACAGCTCTTTGACGCTGGCCGCATCGACGGCGTATTCGCCACCGGTGTTCTGCTGCGTCTTCTGGTTTGAACAGACGCGGTTGCGCGCATGGGCCCCGTTGGGTCGCGCGTTCATCGGTCCGCTCTCGCAGGCCCAGGTCTTGTAGTCGGCCTTGGCCAGCCAGGCGTTGAGTGCGGCCATACCCATCGGTGGAGTCTGAGCATCGCCCGATCCCGACGGCCCGGGGGGCTGGTTCGGCTCGCCACCACAGCCCACCCCCGACAGCGAAAGCAGGCCGATCAGCGCAAGCCAGGCCCCGCTACGCCCGTCCCGAAATCCGCGTCGCACGTGCTGTGCGTGGTTGCCGTGTCGTCCGTTCTGCATGCGTGCTTCCTCCGCGTGCTGAGTCGGTTCCGAGCTCAAGCAGAAAATCCGCTCGAAGCCCAGCGACTCGCCGGGTCCTTAGAAGCCGCAAGGCAGACCGGCGTTACGGCAACACTTCGCGATCGCTCAGGCACCACAGTCGACAGAGCCAGCGACATCGACTGCCGCGCACGGCACAGCCCTCTGCAGCGACAGGGCCAGGCCGGGCGAGCGCGTTACGGCAGCGACAGCGACTGGCTGCGATTTCCGGCCTTGTCTTCGACGACGATCGAAAGACCCATGCTGGCATCCAGGCCGCTGATGTCGATCTTGAAGCTGCCATCGCGCGGATCCAGCGCCACCTGCCGTGTCATCGATGTCGCGACGCTCTTTACGGTCGCTGTGGCATCGCTTGACACCGGCACATCGCCGTCGCTGGCAGCGTCGGTCCGCAGCAGCCGGAAGCCGTCGCCGACCGGATACACCGCGCGACCGCCCACCTGCATGCCCATTCGACTGGCGGTCACCCGCAAGGCGTTGTCGGCCACCACGTCAAACGGCGAGCTACTGACGGCATACATTCCCGCCGCGCCCCGTCCTTTGGCCGTCAGACGATAGCGACCCAGCGGAGCACTGAGTGCACCGGCCAGACCGGCATCGCGATCCCAGCCGATGGCCTGCCATTCAACAAACCACAGGTGACCGCGCGCGCGCCCCGGCACTGCGTCGATGGGATCCGGCGTGTATGTCAGCAGGATGTCGCGGCCGCGGCTGCCGATCACGCGACCGTTTTTCTGCCGCACGGGCTCGAAGACGCCCGGGGTCGCTTCGCGTTCCAGCGTCACTTCGGGCAGGTCTTCTTCGGGATCGCCGCCATGGAAGACAAACGTCGCGCGCCCGACCACTCGCGCGATCTGCGCGGCCGGCTGCGCCGCGGAAACGGGAACAACGCGGCTGCGCACAAACAAGCCCTCAGGCACGATCGCCGGAACTGTACCGACCGGTCCACCTGAAGATCGCGGTACGGTAGTTACCGTCCCAGGTCGGTAGACCAAACGGTCAAATCGTGTGGCCCCAGCCGGTCCGCCGCGCTCGCCAGCATGCACGGCCTCGCCATCGTCCCGCTCGGCAGAGCTGGCCAGCTTGGCTAGCTCGACCGCGCGCTCGGCCAGCCACTCGCCTTCCAGTGGACCGAACAGGTTGATCGACGGCTCGTACCCACCGCGCAGCCAGTTTTCGACCCCCAAGATGTAGCCGACATGCCCCTGCGCATAGCCGACGACGAACGTCTTGTCGGCGCCGACCGGCGACCGCATGCGCACCAAGTCCGCGATCTGAGTCACCGGCTCACCGGGCAGGGTCACCAGCACCAGCGACTCTTCGCGGCTTTCTTCATTCGGCGGCATCGTCGGATCGCCGGTTCGGCGCAGCACCGGGATCTGCCCCAGACGCAGCGCGGACAGCGTCGCCCGCGTCGTCTCGCAGCTTGGCGCGCCCTCTTCCGGCAGCGGCACTTTCAGCAGGTCGGCGATGAACTTGCTGGCCTTGCCGATGTCAGCGCAGGACGCGTACGGAATGCCCTGAGCACCGACGATTCCTTCGACGGGCAGCATCGGCTTTTTGCCCCCACACAGGCCGGCGCCAGCTTCGACATTGAACTGCGCGATCGGGCTGCGCACGCTGCCATCGGGGTTGTAGATGGCGGTCTTGCTGGTAT
Organism: Polyangia bacterium; assembly: GCA_041908565.1. Classification (GTDB taxonomy): domain Bacteria; phylum Myxococcota_A; class Polyangia; order Palsa-1104; family JAEUJZ01; genus JAEUJZ01. The sequence continues at coordinate 10,298 of JAYRFD010001112.1, forward strand.
CGACTTCCTGCCCGCTCTGATACGGCGCATAGGCCATGTCGCCGCGCACCTGCAGCGCGCTGCGCCCGTTCTGGACCGACCGAGTGACCACTTCCAGCGCGGCCGTGTCGCTGGTGGCGGCCTGGCTCGCATGCGCGCGGGCGGTGACCACCGCGGCCGGGGTCGGCGTGGGCGCGGTGGCGGGCCCCGCGGGCGCGGCGAACGGCAGCCGGGCCTTTGCGAACACACCCACTTCGCGCA
>JAYRFD010001113.1:0-3746 GCA_041908565.1 Polyangia bacterium
AATGCCCGCGCGTTTCTCGAACAGATCCGCAAGTTAGTGCAGGGCGGAAACGTCGAAAAGGCGCTGCGACTGTGTCAAGCCAGCGAGGCTCCTGTGGCGGTGGTGGCGCGCGCCGGCCTCGCACGGATGAGCCGGGGTGAGGCCGCAGTGGCCACGGCGATCGAAGAGGCGCTGATCGATGCCGCGCCCGAGCTGAAGAAGCGCATCGGCGTGCTGTGGTCGCTGGCCAACATCGCGACCCTGATCGGACTTCTGGGCACGATTACCGGTCTGATCGGCGCGTTTGCTGCCGTCGGTAAAGCAGCTGCGGATCAACGGTCGCAGATCCTGGCCCGCAACATCGCAGAGGCCATGAACAACACGTGGATGGGCCTGGCGATCGCCGCGACCTGCATGATTGGTCACGTGTTCTTGCAGTCGGCGAGCAAGAAACAGCAGCAAGAACTTGAGTCGTTCGCGCTGCGGGTTGAGAACCTGCTTCTGGATGCGCTGCGCGATCCCAGCCCTCGTCGCGCAGGCGATGCAGACGACGCGGATGGCGAAGTTGAGCCGGCCCCCAAGCGAGCCGACGATCGACGCGAAGCCCGCAGCGGATCGCCGCGTGGATCAGCCGCCGAGGCGCGCACCGGACGCCCAGCCCGTCGCCCACCCGCCGATGAGGAATCAGAGGACTAGAGCGTGGCCGCAGGACCCCACAGCGATGCGGAGACGTCGACGGAGCGGCGGCCCAGCCTGGGCCAGCCCGTGCCCGTGCGTCGGCTGCGTGCGTCGCTGCGTCGCATTCGCGAGCAGGGCGAAGAACAGCTTGAAGACTCTGGCGAACTGAACCTGGTGCCGTACCTGGACATCGTGATGAACATCATCATGTTCCTTTTGGCGACGGTGCAGTTCCAAGCCATGCTGGCCAACATCAACATCACGCTGCCGACGTCCGCACCGACGACAGAGACCACCGCCGCGACCAAGCCAGAGCTGAACCTGACGGTGTCGATTTCGGAAAACGGATACACGCTGGCGACGTCGGGATCGGTGCTGTACCGCGGCTTCCGTCTGACTGCTGAAGGGGTGGTGCAGACCAGCAGCGATCTGCCGACACTGCCCAAGGCCGCAACCGGCCTGGATGTCGATGCTCTTTCGCAGATCCTGTCCGAGATCAAAGACCGCTTTCCCGACGAAGATCGCGCTGTGCTGACAGCCAGTCCCCAGATCCCGTATGAGCAAGTCGTCAAGACGATGGATGCCATGCGTGAATGGAAGGGTCGCGCGCTGTTCCCAGGCGTGCTGCTTAGCGCCGGAGTGCAGTGATGTCGCAGACCATTGATGCGCGCACCGCGCGCCAGACGACGCGCCGCATGCGCCGCAAGGTCGAGGAGGAAGCCGAAGAGATCAGCTTCCTGAACATCATGCCGATGATGGACATGATGACGATCTTGCTGGTCTTTTTGCTGAAGCAGTTTTCGGTGCAGCAGCTTTCCCTGGATGCTCCGCCGGGGCTGAAGCTGCCCGCGTCGACATCGCGTCTGTCGCCGCAGCCCGCCGTGAACATCATGATCACCGAGACGGCGATCGTCATCGAAGGCGACGCTGTGGTGCGCGTGCAAAACGGCGCGGTGGACCCCATGTGGAAGCGCGAAAGCGGCGGTCACGCGATCACGCCGGTGGTCAATGCGCTAAGCAAGCACCGCGCGCGCCTGGCCAAGCTGTCGCGCATGCAGAACAACGCCAGCGACGGAGAACAAGGCGGAATCGCCATCGTTATGGCCGATCGCAAGACGCCGTATCGCCTGCTGACCGAGGTGCTGTATTCAGCCGGCCAGGCCGAGTTCAACAGCTATCGCTTGGTCACGCTGCGGCAAGCGCAGTAGCCGATCGCGCAGCTAGCCGGCCGCAGACCTAGCGGGTGGGTGGCTCGGTCCCGACGGGGAAGCCGTACAGTTCGCTCTGTAGTTCGGCAATCGTGGCGGGCGAGTGGCCTTCCAAGTGGTTGTTGACCAAGACGTAGCAGGGCTGGTCTTGCGCGACGGCGCGCAGCACGCGAACAATGTCGGCCCGCACTTCGGGGGCGCGCAGCACCAAGCGATCGTAGGGTTCGTAGATCGACGCGTCTTCGTAGCGCACACCCGGTCGCAAAAGCGCCCGCAAAAGAAAGAACGGCCAGTCCAACCCTCGTCGAGCGCGCAGCTGATCGAACTGCCAGCCGATGCCTGGCATGCGGGTCCACGAGTTCAGGACGTGCGCGGCTCCGTGCGCGGACAGCACGTCCAGATAGCGCGGCGTGAAGTGGCCCTGCGTGCGTAGCTCGACGGCCAAGCGGCCAGAAAAACGCGTCCGCACCTGCGACAAGAAATCGTCGAGCAAGCGCGCAAAGTCCGCCGCGTGCAGATCGCTGTCTTGCAGCTCAACGATCAGCGGTCCAAGCAGCGGTCCAAGGTGTTCCACAAGCGGCAGCGCAACGCGGTCCACAAAGCGCGCTCCGTCGAGAAAGTGTTCGTTCACTTCGTGATCCAGACGCCAGTCGCGCTGTTGCTGCGGGGAATAGCGATGCACCGTGATGCCGTGCCAGACCTTCGGGCACAGCTCGATTGGCTCGGGCTGGCTGGACAGCTGTTCGCGATAGCGCTTCAGCAGCCCCAGACGCGTATCCGGCGGCATGTAGTACATGTTGTCAGCGCCGGCGCAGCGAAAGCGGGGATCGCGCGCGTATTCGGCCAGGCACAGCTCGGTGAAGCGAGCCGCTGCGCCGTAGGCCGGCACGTCGCGATACACGCGGCCATGCCAGCCCGGATAGGTCCATGAGCTGGTGCCAAACAAACGGGTCGCCGGCCCCAGCTTGCGCGGACTGGGCAAGGTCAGCGGGTCAAAGGCCCGCGTGCGGCGCTTGCGATCTCCGTCGGAAGCGGGCTCGACCGGTGATGCCAGGACGTCTCCGGAAAAAAGCGAAAACTGTTCCGCCATGGCCAAGCCTTGCCACATTCCGCAGACGGAGTCACCAGGGCGCTGCAGCCCGTTCCGTCGAAGCAAAGCCGGGTTCGCCAGACCACCCCCTGCAACCTGCGTCTTCTTACTTGCTTTTTCCGTCGCTGCGTTCCCCGTTGTGTTCTGGCAGAGAGCCGGCGATCCTAGCCAACATGACCCGTGTCTGTCTGCTGGGGCAGCGCCCGTTCCTGCGGGCTTGTCTGATCGCGATTGTGGGGACTCTGTTTGCGGCCGCACCGACGCGAAGTCAGCCGCGACCGGCCTTGCCGCCACCGGGGGCAGCCAATGCGCCCCCCGCCCAAGTCGCCACCGACCCAACGCCTTCGCCCGACGCTGGACCGATTGGTGGCACCGACTCTCCACGTCGATCGCTGGAGCGCTTCTTGAAGTCGGCGCGCAACGGCAACTTTGAAGTCGCCGCCGCCGCGCTGTTCACCGTGCGCACCAGCAGCGAAGAAATGCACGAGCTTGCTCGCAAGCTGCAGGCCGTGCTCGATCGTCGAGTCCCGCTGGATCGCGAGCATCTGGACAAGGTGTCTGACCTGCCCAGCGGCAACACGCAAGACGGCATGGCCGACGACGACGAGGTGGGTCGCATCGACATGCCCCTGGGCAGCGAAGCGGTGCGCTTGCATCGACGGCGCAGCCCCGACGGTACTGCGCAGTGGGTGTTCTCGCTGGACACCGTAAACCGCATCGAGTCTTGGTACGACCGACTGGAAGATCGCTGGGCTTTGGATCATCTGCCCAATGCTCTTTTGGTGACCGGG
>JAYRFD010001114.1:0-1950 GCA_041908565.1 Polyangia bacterium
ATCGGCCAGCACGTCCAGCGATCCGGCGATGAACAACGGCGACTCATGGTGATCGAAAAGCGCGGTGGTGCCCGCAAGCAGACTCTCGGCCACATACAGGCGAGCCGCGGCGCGCAGGCTCGCTTCATCCAGCGCGCGATCGAGTCGCCACCAGATGCGCTGCAAAATCTGCGGGAAGCTCTGCGGCGGCACGGTTGGCGACGGCAAACCCAGCGGAGCCAGGCCGCTGTATAGGTGCGTGTGCGCGTTGACATCGCCGTGCATCAGCCCTGCCTCAGTCTGCGCGATCCATTCTTCGATCGGTTGCGCGAAGTCCTGTTGGGTCTGGTGCGAGGTCTCGTGCGCTGGCTCATGCCGTGTTTGATACCATGCGCTGCTGTCGGGAGATCCCATGGAGCTTGTGCCCCAGTCCTTGTCTTCGCTGCTGCGTCGGCTGCTGTTTGAGCAGGCGCGCGGCGGACCGATCTATGACCTGCCTCCGCACCGCATGTGGCGAGGCGCCAAGCGCGATCTGTCCGCGGTGCTGCACGGACGACGCGTGTCGACGCCGATCGGGCCGGCCGCCGGTCCGCACACGCAGCTAGCGCAGAACTTGGTGCTGGGCTACCTGGCGGGCGCCCGCGTATTTGAGCTGAAGACCGTTCAGCAGAACGACACGCTGCAGATCGCGCGCCCGTGCATCAGCGCTCGTGACCTGTGCTTCAACATCGAGTGGTCGCAAGAGCTGCGCTTGTCGCAGTCGCTGGCCGAGTACGAAAAAGGCTGGCTGCTTCTGCACGTGCTGCGGGCTCGCCTGCCGCTGCGATCGCAGGACACCGACTTCGCCTTTGACGCATCGGTGGGCTACGACCTGGCCGGCATAAAGTCCGACGGAGTCGCGCACTTTCTGGACGGCTTGGCCGATGCATCGACCGCCATCCGCCGCTTGCGCGATGACCTGGATGCCGATCTGCGCCGCTTCGTGCCAGACGATGTACCGGCCTGCATCAGCCGCAGCGTGACGCTGTCAACCTTTCACGGCTGCCCGCCCAGCGAGATCGAAGCGATCGTTGAACACCTGTTCGCCCGTCATGGCGTCGATGTGGTGCTGAAGCTGAACCCGACTCTATTGGGTCACGATGCGATCCACGATCTGTTGATCTCGCGGCACGGCTTTCACGATCTGAAGCTGCATCCGCCAGCCTTTGCCCACGATCTGGTCTGGGACGATGCGCTTTCGCTGATCGCGCGCTTGCGAGCCAGCGCGCAGCGGGCCGGACGATCGCTGTCGGTCAAGTTCAGCAACACGCTGGTCGTGCAAGACCACCGGCATGTGCTGCCCTCGGGCGATGGGCTGATGTATCTGTCGGGTCAGCCACTGCACCTTCTGGCCATTACGCTGGCCCAGCGCTTCGCGCAGGCCACAAACGGCGCGGTGCCGATCTCGCTTTCGGGCGGCATCGATCAGCACAACTGCGCCAGTGTTGTCGCCTGCGGCATCGCGCCGGTGACCGTGTGCACCGATCTGCTGCGAGCCGGCGGCTTCGGTCGCTTGCCGCGGTATCTGGATGCCCTGGAACAGCAGATGACGCAGGGCGGACACGCGACGATCGATGATCTGGTGCGCGCGCAAGGTGGCCTGGTGGCGGCGCTATCGACGTATGCCGATCGCGTGCTGGGCGACGACCGCTATGGCATGGCCAAGAACCCGAAGGGCCCGCGGCGTGTCGACAGCGAGCTGCGCCTGTTCGACTGCCTAAGCTGCGACAAGTGCGTCGGCGTCTGCCCCAACGATGCCAACTTCCCATTCAGCACGGACTACGTCGGCCCGCTGCCTACCTACGATCTAGTCGTCACGGCCGACCGACAGCTCCGGTTGGAGCCCGGTCCAGAATTCGCGCTGCACGAAGCGCACCAGATCGCGAACTTCGCCGACGCATGCAATGCCTGTGGCAACTGCGATGTGTTCTG
>JAYRFD010001115.1:0-3707 GCA_041908565.1 Polyangia bacterium
CGCCCGCCGCGCGCCAAGGTGGATCCCGGCGCGACCACGCCCATCGAAGTGGCCGAAGATCGCCTGCCCGAGCCACGAGGCTTCAGCGCCGCCGCCGATCCCAGAAAGGGCGGCGTGCCGGCCTTGCCCTAGATTTCGATATCCCTGCTGACCGTCGCTGCCTAAGATACGCCCCCATGGCACGCGGGCCTGGGCCAGATCGCGACAAGCTGCGCGAAGCACTGTCGCGACTTTTGCCCATCCTTCAGCACTACGACGATCACCTTCGCCACGAGCGGCGGCTGTCCGTTCAGACGGTGCGGGCCTATCTGGGCGACGTCCACAGCTGGCTTGCGTTCTTGGCGCCTCGCTTGGGCCGCGTGCTTGATCTGACCGACTTGAACCTGCGATCGCTGCGCGCCTTTTTGGCCAGCCGGCACGAGGTCGACGACGCAGTGACGGTCACGCGCAAGCTGCAGTCGCTGCGAAACTTCTGCGGGTTCTTGCGTCGCCAGCGCTTGATTGACGAAAACTTCGCTCGCTTGGTGCGCCCCAAAAAGACCGCCCAGCGCCTGCCGCGCTTCCTGACACCTGATCAAGTGACGGCGCTGATCGAAGACAGGGGCTCGACGGGCGATGCCCAGATCGCCGCATCAGCCGATGTGCCAGAAAGCGCGGCAGTTCTGGCGCTGCGCGATCGCGCGCTGTTGGAGCTGATCTATGGCGCCGGCCTGCGCGTCAGCGAAGCGGTCGCGCTGGATCTGGACCACGTCTTGCGCGGAGAAGACGGCCTGATCTCCGTGCGCGTGGTGTCGGGCAAGGGACGCAAGGATCGCCTGGTTCCCGCCGGACAGAAAGCCGCTCAAGCGGTAGCTGCCTATCTGCCCCGACGATCGCAGCTGCGTCATCCGAAAAACGGCTTCTTCGATAGCGCAGCCCTGTTCCTGTCGTCGCGTGGCAAGCGCTTGGGCGTGCGCGATGTGCGTCGGATCTTGCTGCAGCGCTCGCAGGCGACGGGCACTCCGGTGATTCATCCGCACGCGCTGCGCCACAGCTACGCCACACACCTTTTGGGATCGGGCGCCGATCTGCGATCGATTCAGCAGCTTTTGGGGCACAGCAACCTGTCAACGACCGCGCGCTATGCCCATGTCGACTTGCAGTATCTTTGGGACCAGTTCGCCCACCACCCTCGCGCGGGGCACGCCGCTGCGACGGAGGATCCGCCCGGGACTCCCATCCGCAGCCACCCGAACGAGGCGACCGATCGCCCCGACAAGAAAGCCAACGACGCATGACCCGAACGATGAAGTCATCTAGCCGACGCAGCGCAGCGCGGCCCTTGCATGCTCAGTCCGAAGCCGATGCCACGCAGCCGCGCATCCGATCCACGACGGTTCTTTGTGTGCGCCGGGGATCGCAGGTGGTGATGGCGGCCGATGGCCAAGTCACCTTGGGCAACATGGTGTTCAAAGCGAACGCGCGAAAACTTCGGCGCATGGCAGAAGGCCGTATTCTGGGCGGCTTCGCGGGCAGCTCTGCCGACGGGCTGGCTTTGTTTGAACGGCTGGAGGCGAAGCTCAAACAGCACGGCCAGCAGCTGGCGCGGGCCGCGGTTGAACTGGCCAAAGACTGGCGCACCGATCGCATGCTGCGTCGCTTGGAAGCGATGCTTTTGGTCTGCGATCGCGAGCGCACCTTTGTGCTTTCGGGCACCGGCGATGTGCTAGAGCCCGACGGGGGCGCGGCGGCCATCGGGTCGGGCGGTGGCTATGCCATGGCGGCGGCGCGGGCGCTGCTGGATGCGACCGAGCTTTCGGCTCGCGAAGTGGCCGAGCGATCGCTGCGACTGGCCGGCGAGCTGTGCATCTACACCAACACGCAGCTGGTGTTTGAGGAGATCGCATGAGTGGCTCCACATCCCTTACCCCTCGCGCCATCGTTGAAGAGCTGGATCGCTACATCGTGGGTCAGCAGGCGGCCAAGCGCGCCGTGGCCATCGCGCTGCGCAATCGCTGGCGGCGACAGCAGGTGACGGGTCCACTGCGCGAGGAGATCACGCCCAAGAACATCATCATGATCGGCCCGACCGGCGTCGGAAAGACCGAGATCGCTCGGCGCTTGGCTCGCTTGGTTGGGGCCCCCTTTGTCAAGGTCGAGGCCAGCAAGTTCACCGAGGTTGGCTATGTCGGTCGCGATGTCGATTCGATGGTGCGCGACCTGATCGAAGTCAGCATCAAGCTGGTGAAAGACGAAGAACAGGCCAAGGTCCGCGCGCGCGCGCAAGAAGCGGCGGAAGAGCGGCTGCTGGACATCTTGCTGCCACAGCCTGTGCGCAATGCTGGCGGCGTGCTAAGTCGTCCCGCCACCCCGTCTATTGACAGCCACAGCGATGGGGATCGACCCAGCGATGGCCACACGCGCGAGAAACTGCGCGAGCTTCTGCGGGCCGGCAAGCTGAACGAACGCGAAGTCGAGATCGATGTCAGCGAACAGCAGATGCCGGTGATGGAAGCCTTCGGTCACAGCGGCCTAGAACAGATGGGCATCGACCTGTCGCAGATGCAGAACCTTCTGGGGGGCAGCCGACGCAAGAAGCGCAAGGTGCGCATTCCCGACGCGCTGCACATCTTGTCGCAGGAAGAAGCCGCGAAGCTGATCGACATGGACAAGGTTCAGCGCGAAGCGGTGCATCGCGCCGAGCAGTCCGGCATCTTGTTCATCGACGAAATCGACAAGATCGCAGGCGGTCAAGGATCGGGGAGCGGTCGCGGGCCCGATGTGTCGCGCGAAGGTGTGCAGCGCGACCTGCTGCCCATCGTCGAAGGATCGACGGTGACGACCAAGTACGGGCCGGTCCGCACCGATCACGTCTTGTTTATCGCGGCGGGGGCGTTTCACGTCAGCAAGCCCAGCGACCTGATTCCTGAACTGCAGGGCCGCTTCCCGATTCGCGTCGAGCTAGAGCCGCTGCGACAGGAAGATCTGGTGCGCATCCTGACCGAGCCGGAAAATTCGCTGACGCGGCAGTACGAAGCCCTGCTGTTGACCGAAGGGGTGCGCGTCAAGTGGCGTGACGATGCCGTGGCGGCCATTGCTCGCTTGGCGACGCAGGCCAACGAGATGATGGAAAACATTGGCGCCCGTCGACTGCAGACCATCTTGGAGCGTGTACTCGACGAGCTATCGTTCGAAGCGCCCGAGGTCGGTCGCCACGGCGAGTGGCAGGTCGAGATCACCGCTGACTACGTCGAAAAACGCGTCGCTGGTGTGCTGTCGGATCCCGACCTGTCCAAGTACATCCTGTAGCGGCTTGGCCCCTGCCGCCCGGCCTGCGAACGGACGGTTGACCGACGCATTCCGCCCCGGTTTCCAAGTAGAATGGACGCGGAAAGGCGATTGCCATGACCCTCTGCCGACTCCTTGGTTTTGTGACCGACGCCGCGGATCTGCGGCGCTCTTTGGTGCTGGGCTGCACGCTTGGCGCACTTGCACTGACGGCCCCGGCGGCCGCGCAGCAAGGCGGCGATCCCGGCGCGCAGCCGTCGCCGCCCGCTGCGTACCCGCAGTATCCGCAGTATCCAACCGGCTATGCCCCGTACGGAGCGCCAGGCTATCCGCAGCCGGGTCAGCCGGGCTACCCGCAGCCGGCGCAGCCGGGTTATGGGCAAGCGCCTGGTGCGCCGGGCCAGCCGACGCAGCCGGCCTATCCGCAGGATCCTTCGCAG
>JAYRFD010001116.1:0-4442 GCA_041908565.1 Polyangia bacterium
CGCTTCAAGACCATGCGGGGCTACCACGTGCCGCGCAAAGCCGGCTGGGACTGCCACGGCCTGCCCGTCGAAGTCGAAGTCGAAAAGCGCCTGGGCCTGACCGGCAAAAAGCAGATCGAGGAGCTTGGCGTCGCCGAGTTCAACCGCCGCTGCCGCGACAGCGTCTTTCAGTACATCAAAGACTGGGACCGCCTGACCGATCGCATCGGCTTCTGGCTGGACACCGACCACCCGTATCGCACGCTGGACAACGACTACATCGAGTCGTGCTGGGCGCTTCTGCGCCAGCTTTGGGACCGCAGCCTGCTGGTCCGCGACTACAAGGTCACCAAGCACTGCCCGCGCTGCGGAACGTCGCTGGCCGAAGCCGAAGCGGGCCAGGGCATGAAGGAAGATGTCGACGATCCTTCGGTGTTCGTGCGCCTGCGCCTGCGACCGGGCCAGCGCCTGCCCTTTGTCGATGCGACGACGGGGGCGCCCGAGACCACCGACACGCCGACCTCTGTCATGATCTGGACGACGACGCCGTGGACGCTGCCGGCCAACGCCGCGGCGGCGCTGTCGGCCAAGGGCGAATACGCGCTGTGCGCCGACCCCAAGAATCCGGGTGCGCGCATCGTCCTGCTGGCCAGCCAAGCGCAGGCGGTGCTGGGCGACAAGAAGACGCAGGTGACAATTCTGGGCAAGGTGGCAGGCGATGCCCTGGCCGGCCTGCAGTACGAGCCGCTGGGCCCCGGAGTTGGCCCCGGTGGTGCGCCGGTCGATCTAAGCGCCGCGTACCGCCTGCTGATCGACGAATCGGTTGAGCTGGGCGAGGGCTCGGGCATTGTCCACATCGCGCCGGCCTACGGCGACTTGGACGTCGGGCGTCGTCACGGCCTGCCGGTTCTGTTTTCGATCGGCCTGGACGGCATCGTGCTGCCTGCCTTTCCGCAGTTCGCGGGCCAGTTTTTCAAGGAAGCCGACCCGCACATCACGCGCGATCTGAAGGAACGCGGCCTGCTGTGGTCGTCGGGGCGCGTGCGGCACAGCTACCCGTTCTGCTGGCGCTGCGACACTCCGCTTGTCTATCTGGCCAAGGAAAGCTGGTACATCCGCACGACGGCGGTGCGCGATCAGCTTCTGCAGCAGAACGGCCGCATCAACTGGTATCCCGAGCACATCAAAGAGGGCCGCTTCGGTGACTGGCTGCGCAACAACGTCGACTGGGCGATCTCGCGCGAGCGGTACTGGGGCACGCCGCTGCCGCTTTGGATCTGCGACAAGACCGGCCAGATCGAGTGCATCGGCAGCATCGACGAGCTTTCGCAAAAAGTCGGGCGCGACCTGCGCAAAGACGCCGACTTCGACCTGCACCGCCCGTATGTCGACGGCCTGACCTGGCCCTCGGCCAACGGCGGCACCATGCGTCGCGTGCGCGATGTCATCGACTGCTGGTTCGATTCGGGTGCGATGCCGTATGCGCAGCACCACTTCCCGTTCGATCACGAAGGCGACTTCGATCAGCTGTTCCCGGCCGCCTACATCTGCGAAGCCGTCGACCAGACGCGCGGCTGGTTCTATACGCTGCATGCCCTGGGCGTGCTTTTGCGCGGCGGCCCGGCGTTTCAGAACTGCATCGTGCTGGGCCACATCCTGGACGAACAGGGGCGCAAGATGTCCAAGCGCCTGGGCAACATCGTCGACCCGTGGACGGTGCTGAACGCCGAAGGGGCGGATGCGCTGCGCTATTACATGTACACGGCATCGCCGCCGGGCCAGCCTCGGCGCTTTTCGCAGGCGCTGGTGCAGAAGTCGCTGCGTCAGTACCTGCTGACGCTGTGGAACTGTTACAGCTTCTTCGTCACCTATGCGGAGACGGAGTGGCACCGGCTGCAGCCGACCGCGATCGCGGATGCCGATCTGCCGCCTCTTGATCAGTGGATCGTGGGGGTCTTGGCTCGCCTGGTCACCACGACCACGAACCAGCTGGAAAGCTATGACCTGACGGGAGCAGCCCGCGGCATCAGCGACTTCGTCGACACGCTGTCGAACTGGTACATCCGACGATCGCGCGACCGCTTCTGGGCCAGCCTGGATCGTCCCCAGGAAGCCGGCGGCGGCCTCGACCCCGATGTCGAACGCGACAAGCGCGCGGCCTATCAGACGCTGCGCAAGTGCCTGGTGACGGTGGCGCAGCTGTCGGCGCCATTTACGCCCTTTGTCGCCGAGGAGCTGTGGCAGAACCTGGAGCGCCGCGTCAACCCAAGCGCCGCCGTCAGCGTCCACCTGTCGGTGTGGCCGCAGAAGCCAGAAGCCTCCTTCGTCGCAGCCACCGAGTCGATCTGCCAAGACATGGCGGTGGTGCTGCGCGTCGTATCGCTGGGCCGAGCGGCGCGCATGGATCAGAACATCAAGGTGCGGCAGCCCTTGCAGAAGGTGCTGGTGCAGGTGCCCAACGCCGCCGTGCGCCAGGCCGTGCTGCGTCATGAAGCGGTCATCCGCGACGAACTAAACGTTGAACGGGTGCAGCTTGTCGAAGGCGGCGAGCAGCTTGTGCACTACACGCTGCGCCCCAACCTGCCGAAGCTGGGCAAGAAGTACGGCAAGCGTGTGAAGCCGATCCAAGACGCGCTTTTGGCCATGCAGGGCGCCGATGCGGCGCGCGTGGCCGAAGCGGTGCTAGCAGAGCGCGAGATCGCGATCGCGACAGCGGACGGCTCGTTCGCGCTGGAAGCCGACGAAGTGCTGCTGTCGGCGCAGGCTCCCGAAGGTCTGGCGGCGCGCACCGAAGAAGGCGTGGTGGTCGCAATCACCACCGAGATCACGCCCGAGCTACGCGATCGCGGCCTGGCGCGCGAGCTGGTTCGTTCCATCGGCGAGCTGCGCAAAAAGGCCGGCTGCCGCGTCAGCGACCGCATCCACATCGGCGTTCACACCACCGATGCCAGCATCGCCGCCGCCTTCAGCCGCCACCAGGCGTCGATCGAAAGCGAGACGCTGTCCCGCATGCAGGCCCAGCCCCTTGACGGAGCGACCGCGCACAGCGTGCTGGATCTGGACGAAGCAAGCGTCGAACTGACGCTGCGTCTGGCGTGATACGCTGACGTATGCTCAACGAAGGCACCACCGACTCGATCAGCCTGTCTACGACGCTTCCGGCCACACCCCACGCGGTCTACGAAGCGTGGCTCAGCAGCGCCGGCCACACCGCGATGAGCGGTGGCAAGGCCGAGACCTCCGCCGAAGTCGGCGCCACATTCACAGCCTGGGGTGGCTACATCCAAGGCCAAAACGTCGAGCTGGAAGCGGACCACCACATCGTGCAGCGCTGGCGGACCCGTGACTTCCCCGCCGACGCCCCTGATTCGCAGCTAGAGATCACGCTGACCGCCGTGCCCGAAGGAACGCGCCTGGACCTGACGCATCGCGAGATCCCGTCGGGCCAGGGCGTGCGGTATCACGGCGGCTGGCAGGATCGCTACTTCACGCCGATGGCGGCGTACTTCGGGCGCGCGGCCGTGTAGCCTGTGCCGCGGCCTGTGCGCGGCGCGTCAGTTCGTGGCACACAGAAACCGGAGCGCTTCCAGCTCGTCGTCGAAGATAGCCATGTTGGCTCCGGGTTGCGCGACCGGCGCGTTCTTGCTGGTCATGCGCCGTGCCTGCAGCTTCCCGATGGGGGTCTGAACCAGGACGGCCTCCCGCCGCCAGCCACGCCGGATGGGCTCCAGGCGGCGAAGCTGCACGACTTCAAGCTCGGGCTTTTCGAGCAGCGGGGCATCGCGCATGTCCTGCAGCCAGCCGTACCGCGCACGTTCCTCGGGTGCGACGATCTGATTCAGTTCAGAAACCAGCCGGTCAAAGGACGCCTCTAACTCGGCTTCCGTCGTGATGCGATGGGCCGAGCGACGCAAGCGAATCAGGCCGCGGGCTTCATCGACCGCAAGGGTGAACCAGACACACTGGGCGCGTTGTATGAACATGGCTCTGCCATAGCTTATCGCGTCGGCGGCTCAGCTTGACAGCGCGCAAATAGTTCGCATGCTCTTTGCCGATGCGTGCGGTCCCAGGCAAGCAGCGCGGCAATCAGCTCCGCTACGACCCCGAGCTAACCGAGCGGGTGGTGCGCTTTCTCGATCCGCTGATGCACGCGTACTTCCGCAGCGAAGTGCGCGGGGCGTCCAACTTTCCAGAGACGCAGACGCTGGTCGTCGCCAATCACGATGGCGGCATGCTGCCTTTGGATGGCATCGCCATCGGATCGGCGTGGCACCATCGCTTTGCGTTTCAGCGCCCGCTGGCCGTGCTGGTGCACGACATGGTGATGCGCTTCGCCGGCTGGATCAGCCGCCTGGGGGGCGTGCTGGCAGACCGGCCGAACATGGAAGCGCTGCTGGATGCCGGGCACAGCGTGATGGTCTATCCCGGTGGCTCGCGCGAGACCTTCCGCCCGTTCTGGGAAC
>JAYRFD010001117.1:0-4679 GCA_041908565.1 Polyangia bacterium
CGGTGGCGCCCAAATCGTCCTGGCCTGGGCCGTCGGCGGTGGCGTAACCCGCTTGGCAGAAAACCAAGGTACGCCGATCGCAAAAGGATCCGTCTTCGTCGTGCAGATGCACTACAACCTGGCGAACTATCGCGGCGTCGGGGACCGCACCCAGACCCGCCTGGAATTCGCGAGCACGCCACCTGACTATCTGGTTCGCTACTTGCCGCTGCTCAACCCGAGCGGCCTCAAGCTGAAGGCCGGCGACGTCGATGCCAAGCAGGTGGTCGTCGCACCGGTGTCGCAGATCCTCAAGTACCTGCGCATGCCCAGCGTGACCGAATTCACCATCTCCTCGGTGCTGCCGCACATGCACATGCTGGGCAAGACCATCTCGACCGGACTGGGATCGCAGACGCTGTTGGACATCGACCGTTGGCAGTTCGGCTGGCAGCAGACCTACACCCTGCAGCAGCCCGTGCGCGCCACCAGCAGCGACGTTCTGACGCTGGAGTGTCACTGGGACAACAGCTACGCCAACCAGCCGACGATCGGCGGAACCAAGGCCATGCCGAAAGACGTCGTCTGGGGCGAAGGCAGCGGCGACGAGATGTGCGTCAGCCTGCTGGGCGTCGCCCTGCCGCGCATGTAGCCGCGCGATCGCCCTTCACAGCGTCGGGAACGATCGAGGATCCAGCGCGGCTTCTTACGACCGCGCTTGCATCTTGCTTTGGGGTCGCCCAATATTACGCATACTGAATGCGTAATATTCAGCCCGCGCCAACACCGGCGCGGGGTCAACACAAGGGGAGGCGACGACATGACGCTGTTTGAACTACTGGGGGGAGCCGCAGCCTTCGATTCCGCCGTGGAGATTTTCTATCGCAAGATGCTCAGCGACGAGCGAGTTGCGCGGTTCTTCGATGATGTCGACATGGATCGGCAGATGGCGAAGCAGAAGGCCTTTCTGACCATGGTCTGCGGAGGTCCCAACCACTACACCGGGCGCGACATGCGAACCTCGCACGCGCGACTGGTGCAGCACGGGCTCAACGACTCGCACGTCGATGTCGTCATCGAGCACCTGGGTGCCACCCTGCGCGAGCTAGGAGCCGGCGAAGAACAGATCGCGCAGGTCGCTGCGCTGGCCAACTCGGTCCGCGATGCGGTGCTGGGTCGTGACCAGCCCGTGACCCGGGCGTCCTAGTCGGCCATGCCCAGGCTTGATCTTGACGGTCTGGTCGCCGACGCGCAGCCCGGTGAAACCGTCCTTGCTGCCCTGCTGCGATCGGGAGCGGTCGTTCGTCATTCCTGTCGCGCCGGTGCCTGTCAGTCCTGCCTGCTGCGGGTAACCGAGGGAACGCCCAGCCCGCAGGGCCAGCAGGGGCTAAAGGACACGCTGCGCGAGCGCGGCTACATCCTGTCCTGCATCACCCCAGCCGACCGCGACCTGCGGCTATCAGCGGTCGACAGCGACGGTTTGCAGACCTTGGCCACTCTGCAGGAAAGCAGCCTGCTGTCCCCCACCGTCCTGCGCCTGCGCCTGCGCCCGCAGCAGCCCCTGCCCTATCGCGCAGGGCAGTTCATTCAGATCCTGCGCGACGACGGTCTGACCCGCAGCTATTCCCTGGCCAGCGTGCCCAGCATCGACCCCGATCTGGAGCTACACATCCGCGTGCTCCCCGACGGTCGCATGTCGGGCTGGCTGGCCACGCTGCGGCCCGGGCAGGATCTGCGGTTGCGCGGCCCCGCCGGCGACTGTTTCTACACACCGGGCAATCCAGCGCAGCCACTTGTGCTGGTCGGCACCGGTACCGGCCTGGCCCCGCTTTGGGGCATTGCTCGCGATGCCTTGTCCCAAGGGCACACGGGGCCGCTGGTCCTTGTGCACGGCGCTCGCAGTCCCAGCGGACTGTACTACCAGAACGAGCTGTTGCGGCTTGCCCAGACCCATCCCGCCCTGACGTACCTGCCCTGCGTGATGGAAGACGGGCCACCGTCGGTCCCCGGCTTGGTGGTGGGCGCGATCGAGCACGTCCTGCGCGATCGATTTCCCAAGCTGGCGGGCTGGCGCGTGTTTCTGTGCGGCGATCCGCCGATTGTGCAGGCGCTGCGTCGCCATGTGTTCTTGGCCGGAGCCGGTCGCCGCGACATCTTCGCCGACGCGTTTGTCCCTTCTGCCTCGTAACGGGCATCTGAACCCCCACGCGACCGAATCCCCACTCGACCGAATCCCCACGGCACCGGATCTTGACGCATACGCGGGACGAAAAAGGGCTGGTGCCGACCGGTGAGCCGTCCCCAGACCCGACGCCCGGGGTGATACACTGACGGCGGGAGGACGCATGACAAGCACACTTTCATCCCGCCCGGGGACTCGCGCCCTGCACCCGGCATGGGTCCTGGCTGTTTCCTTGTGGGCACCGTGGATCCCATCGCTGGCCAGCGGACAGAGCCCACCTTCGCAGCCCGCGCAAGGCCAAGCTCAGCAAGGCGGCGTCATGGGAACCGTGCAAAACCTGGCCGCCAAAGTCGCGCCGGTTGCCGCCAAGGTCGCGCCGGTCGCCGGCAAGGCCGTGCAAGCGGTGCGCGGCGGCAGCGCTCCAGGCGGCGGAACAGCCCCAGGTGGCGGAACGGCCCCAGGCGGCGGAACGGGCCCAGGTGGTGGGCAGGCTGCACAGAACCCCAACCAGAACCAGACCTTGCCGCAAAAAGCCATCGGTGCCGTCCGCACGGTGGCAGGGGGACTGGCCGGCGGCAACGGGGCAAAGCCTGGCGCCTCGCCAACGCCCACCGCGACTGGACAGCGCCCAGCCGGCACGCCTGCCCCGATGCCCGCAGCCCGCCCGGCCGCCCGCGGCGGCGCCCCGCCCAGCTAGCGAACCCCATAAGCAACGCCGTGCTCGCCCTGGCTTGCCCTTGCCCCCTGGATTCGCGGCCGGTCGTTCCATCCCTGCAAGGCCCTTCCCTTCACGCGCAAACAAACGACCCGTCGCTGTTCCGCCAGGCCGAGGATCCTGGTGATTCGCATTGACGGTCTTTTCGCGACTTTGGAAAATGGCAAACATGGAAAATCCTCTTTCCGCGATCCCGCCAGAGAAGCAGCTGTCCTATGGCAAGGCCACGTTCCACCTGTGGTACCCGAGCCCCTACGTGATGCGCTTGGCCGCCTTTGGCTATGGCGAAGCGCCGCTGGTGGCCCTGGTCACCAAAGAGATGGACGAAGCCGGCCTGCGTGCCGGACGCCCCATCGCTGTTTTCACCGACGACCGCGGCCTCAAGGGCTATGAGCCGGCCTACCGCCAGGCCTTCGAGGGCTGGGTGTACGGCTGCTGGGATCGCGTCTCGTCGATTCACTTGCTGGTGGACTCTGCGGTCGTCGAGATGGGCATGGCGGTCGTCAGCATGAAGATCGGCGACCGCGGCATCTACGAGATGTACCGCGACTTCGACGACTGGTACGCCCGCTACCAACTCGCGTTGAAGGAGGCCGGCGCCTAAGCGCGTGTCGCTGCGATCGCACATCGCCGCGCGGCCGCCCCTCGGTTCGCTGACCACGACCACGCTATGAACTGGCTGCGCCGTCATACATTTCTTCTGCGGCAGCACGCGGCCCTGGCCTTGGCGCTGCTTTCAGTGCTGGTGCTGGGCGGACTGCAGCTTGCTGCGCTTGCGACGACCGAGGCGCGCCCCGCGAGTCCATTCCCAGTCGTGCGCACTGCGGCTCTGCTGTTGTTTGTCGCGGTCGTCATCGCTGGGTCACTGGCCTTGGCCCGACGGGCGCAGCGACAGTTGCTGGAACGCCTGGATCGCCTCCGTCAGCTGGCGCGCAATCACCTGGAACAAGCTGCCAGCAGTCAGGCCGATGGCGCGACCGCAATGCTTGGGCCAGACGAATCGCAAGAGGCACATGCCTTCGACGTCTTTGCCGAGGCCGAAGCCGCACACGCCGCCGCGCAGCAGCAGCTTGAAACGCTTCGCCTGTCCGCTTGGCAGAACAGCGAAAAGCTGGCGCAAAGCGCAGCGCGCATGATGACCGCCTTGGATCAGGTGGTGCAGATCGCTAAGCAGCCCGTCGATCAGACGGCGATTAGCATCGAAACCACGTCGTCAAACGCCATCGTTCTGGCCGAGCGAGCCAAAGAAGCGCACGAATTCACCGACAGCGCGCGCATGCACGCCGAACAAGGCGTGCGCGTCGTTGAAGCGGCCGGTCGCGAGATCCAGCGGGTCTCTCAGGTGGTGGGCCAGTCGGCGCAGACGCTGTCCGCTTTGTCGGAAAAGACGGCCAGCATTTCGTCGATCGTCAGTGTCATCAAAGACGTCGCCGATCAGACCAAAGTGCTGTCGCTAAACGCCGCCATCGAAGCGGCCCGCGCTGGCAAGCATGGCGGTGGATTCTCGGCGGTGGCCGATGCGGTGCGACGCTTGGCAGAGCGAACGGCGGCATCGACGCGCCAGGTCAGCGCCATCATCGAAGGCATCGAACAAGAGACCGGTCGGGCGGTGTCGACGATGCAGCAGGCCCTGCAGGGCGTGGCGTCCAGCTTGGCCCTGTCGCAGCAGGCCGGGCAGGTGCTGGAACAGATTCACAGCGGCGCCATGCGCAGCGAAAGCACGGTGCGCGGCATCGCCAATGCGACGGCAGAGCTCAGCTCGGCCAGCTTGAACCTGGCGACGCAGATCAGCACCTTGGCGCA
>JAYRFD010001118.1:0-3792 GCA_041908565.1 Polyangia bacterium
TCAGAACGAAGACGTTCTCGGGCTTCAAGTCGCAGTGGATGATTCCCTTGTCGTGAACGGCTTGCAGGCCGCGGGCGATCTGCAGCGTGATCTGCGCCGCCCGCAGCGAGTCCATCGGCCCCGCCTTGAGCATGCTGGACAGCGTCGGCCCGGCCAAAAATTCCATGGCCAGGTATGGGCGGTCGTCGGACAGCACGCCGAAGTCGGCGATGTACACGGTGTTGGGGTGGTTGATCTTGGAAGCGAGGCGCGCCTCCATCAGAAAGCGCTGCTGCGCCTTCTTCATCTGCGGATGCAGAAGGACTTTGATGGCAAACGGACTTTGAAGGACGGTGTGCTGGGCGCGATAGACCACACCCATGCCGCCTTCGCTCAGTCGCTCGACGATCTGATAGCGGTCGTTGATGACCGTGCCCACCAGATCCGCCGGCTCTCCCCCTTCACTCTGCTGCGCGGACATAGCTGAAGGAAGACATTGTATCAACTCGCGGTCCGGACATCTGCGCGACTCGCATGCAGACGCTGTTCGCCCCCCGTGCGACGCTGATTGACACGGGGAGTTGTACGTCAGTACGCTGCTTATGTGAGAGCATCGGCGCGAAACGTATTGAAAAGGTGGGCGCAAGCCGGAGCTCTGCTTGCCCCGCTGTGTCTGTCTCTCCCTGTGGGGTCGCTGGCTGGCTGCGATGCCTTCTCGGGCTCGGTGGTGGCCCTAGCCATTACCTTGCCCCCGGCGGTGCCAGTACCCGCGGTGCTGCCCAACCCAGCGACGGGCATGTTGGTGCCCCACCACCTGCAGATGTGGGCTCACTTCGCGGAGGACGGCCCAGACAAATTCGTCCGTCTGACGGCGGACTCGCGCCTCGACGACCCGGTGCCCTTTCCGGGCTTTCAGCTGGCGCGAGCCATCGATCCCAACGATCAGTGCCTGATCCGCGGCCTTGACAGCGACGACGAGCGCTGTTCAAGCGGCGTGGACGGTGACGATGTCTGTGGCGCCAGCGCCTTTTCGCGCAAAGCCCAGATCGTCACCGACGGAACGACGGCCGATCTTTTGCAGCTGGCCCTGGTGGTGCAAGCCCGCAAGGTGACATCAGGGGCAACCAGCTTCAACGCCGTCGATCCCAACATCAAAGGCCTGGCCCCCAGCCCGCTTCTGGCCCTGGTTCGCCACAATCCCGACGAAGCAAACGATCCGCGCCGTAGCCTGCCGGCGATCAGTACCGCCAACGCCGAGGATCCGCAGGCGTCGAAGGCGCGCTACGACGCCTGCACCGCGTACCGCAAGAACGGCAAAGGCGCGCAGCCCGATCGCAGCGTCCCCAACCTAGACTTCTACGTCGGCAATCCACGTCAGTACACCAAGCCGCTGTCTGGCACATTGTTTGGCTTCTTCACGTTCACGACGAACGCGGCGAATGCGCCGCAGCTTCCAAGCCAAAGCTTCAGCGGCATCACCTTTTCGGTCCCGATCAAGCTGGCGACCGTCGACCGGCTACTGGTTACCTTCGAGCCTTCGCTTTCAGACAAGCCCCCCGACAGTCCAGGGCAGTCGCGCATCTTGTTCCAAGCGATCCGGCAGCCTGACGGCAACGCCGGTCGCGGCGAGATCCGCATGGTGGTGCAAGCCAACGCCAACCCCGCGCTGAATCCGCCGGTCTACACCGACGCCATGGGGCGCCCGACGAACGTCGGCACCGCGGCCATCCTCACCAACCTTGAATCGAGTCTGGACTGATGCCAGAGCCCATGGATCTGTCGCGTCCCCTACGCACGCTCGACGACGGCTCGCCAGGCCGACGCCAGCGACCCCCATCCGTCGCTGGGACACTGGGTGCGGTGTTGCTGACCACGCTGGTGGCGGGTCCCGCACGGGCCGATCGCAGCTTCGACTTCATGCTGACTCCGCCGACCACCGACGCGTACAGCATGGTGACGATCGAGCGAGCGCAGACCCCACAGCAGTACGAGTTCGGTATCCAGACCACCTTCGGCTGGGCCAAAAATCCGTTTTCACCGACGCTGACCATCCCGCCGTTTGCGCTGGGCGAGTGGCGATACAACCTGATCGGCAACCAGTTCACGCTGGATCTGGGCTTCTTCTTTGGGCTGACCAAGTACCTGTCGATCGCCGCCGTGATGCCGATCGGCGCCAACACTTACGACGACGAAGCCGTCGGTGAATCGGCGCTGATCAGCACGCCGACCGCCGCCAACCCAACCGGTTTCCCGCAGACCAGCGGCTTGTATCGCGGCGAGCCACGCCAGAGCATCGACATCGCGCGCAGCGGCCTGCGCGACCCACGCATCGCCGTAAAAGTTCGCTTCTTGGGCACCAAGCACGTCGAGCTTGGAACGCTGCTGGACCTGACGCTGCCGTTTGGTGACCGCAACAGCTTCTTGGGCGAACGCACCGCCACCTTCCGACCCAAGCTGCTGTTTGGGATCATGGCTTCTCGACTGAACATCGCCATCAACTTCGGCGCCATTGTGCGGGGTAGCTCGGTCCTTTACGACGGCTACAGCAACCCGCCAGCAGTCCGCTACCAGACCATGCCCGAGCTGACCTGGGGCGCCGGCGCCACGGTCTTTCTGCATCGCATGCTGTCGCTGGGTCTGGAAGGCCTTGGCAACATCCCCATCGGTGCCGAGCCGCAGTTCGCAACGCCCTTGGCCACGCTTCTGGGGACGGTCTATTTCCGCGCGCTCGACAAGTGGCGCCTGTACATCGCAGGAGGCGGCGGCTTGGTCAGCAGCAGTGAACGCAATGCCGATGGGCGTCTGCTCGTCGGGTTCTCTTATTCACTCGCTCCGCGGGAAGGAGGGCTGCGCTGATGTCCCGCCTTTCCACGAAGCGCACCGCATCGCTGCACTGCGTTGGATCTCGCTCTGCGACGCTGCTGGCCCTGCTGGCAATTGGCGTTTTGCATCCCGCCAATGCATCGGCGCAAGCGGATCCCGGCGTTGCGGGTGACAAGAAAGCGGTAAGTCCCGCGCGCAGCGTGACCGAGACCGGCTACGACGTCCTTTTGCCCGATCCCGAGCCGCCCAGCGACAGCGGCAACAAGACCAGCACCAGCAACGACACCAGCGGCGATTTGGACATCGCTGACCGCGTGCTTTCAGCAGCCAAGTCGGTGACCACGGTCGCCGAAGCGCCGTCGATCATCACCGTCGTGCGCGCCGACGAGATCCAGGCTCGCGGCTACCGCACATTGACCCAGGTGCTTGAGACCATTCCCGGCTGGCACACCACCACCACCGGCGGCACCTTGTTCCCGTTTTCGCTGGTGCGTGGCACCGCCCAAGCATCGCTTCTTCTGCGCGACGGCGTTTCGATGTTCGACCCGGCGCTGAACCTGACGCAGCTTGGTCGCATTATCCCGCTGGAGACGCTGAAGGTCGTCGAAGTGGTGAACGGACCGGGCGGCGTGCTGTGGGGCGCGAACTCGTTCCTGGGCATCATCAACTTGGTCAGCAAGGATGCCGACGACATCAACGGCATCGAAATGGGCATGGGCGGCGGCCACGGCGACGGCACGCGCGAAGACTTCCGCGCCTGGGTGCTGTTCGGCAAAAGCTTCCGTCCCAAGCGCGGTCCCAAGATCAGCATCGTGCAGCACTTCTCTGCCGAGACTTGGCTGCCCCCATCGCTGGCGGGCTTGCTATCGGTGACGCGCAGCGCGGCGCCATCGCCTCCCGGCCCGCAAGTGTGGAGCGACCTGTCCAGCAGCAACCCGGCCCGCGCGTGGCTTGTGAACCTAAGCGGCAAGCTGAGCATCGGCCCGGTCA
>JAYRFD010001119.1:0-3650 GCA_041908565.1 Polyangia bacterium
AGGCAGACTCCTTTTTTGAGCGTGCTGCGGACTCCTCTGCCCTTGATTCCCATAATGCCGACTGGGCCGGACAGGCTTCGCCGGAACTGGACCCTGCAGTGGCGGCAGTCGATCTGCTGCAGACACCAAGCGGCACGCTGCTCGGTCATACCGAGAGCTCCGCAACCGCAGAAACAGCATTCCAGGCCGTCCGCGCCGCGCTGCGATCGCTGAGTCCCGATCTGCCACCGCTGCAGCACGCCCGCGCTACGGAGTCCTTGGCTCTGCTCGATCGTTGGTTCGATCGAGGGTCTGATCGGAGGTCTGATCGGAGGTCTGATCGGGGGTTTGATAACAGGTCTGGGCGTGGGCTCGATGCGGTGGAGGCACAGCGGTCGTCGACGGTGTTGCAAGCACGCCTGCTGCGCAGCTTGGCGCAGCTACGGGCGCACCGCCTGGTACCCTTGGGCTTGCTGCGACCGGCCCTTGCTGCGGCTGCGCAGCTCTGCAAGGACCGCGCAGGGAATCCAAGGGGACCGCTTCACGACCCGCCGTCTGCGGGTAGCCCGCACGGGGTCGCGCCTGCAGCGCGTCCGATGTCGCAGCAGTCAGCGTCCAGAGGTTCCAAGAGCTTCGCCCCGCAAGAAGTGCTGGTCAGCAATGCGGGACTGGTTGTGCTGTGGCCCTTTTTGCCTGCGCTGTTTGAAAACCTGGGCCTGCTGCATGAACAGCGCTTCGCCGATGGGCTGGCCGCGCAGCGTGCCGCCGGCCTGCTGCAGCACATCGCCAGCGGCGAGACGCGCCCCCAGGAATACCAGCTTGCCTTGCCCAAGGTGCTGTGTGGCGTGGACGACGCGCAGGCATTCGACTTCGGCGATCCCGTCACTGATGCGGAATCCGAAGAGTGCAGCCACATGCTGCAGGCCGCGATCGATCATGCCCGTGCGCTGGGCGATGGATCCCCTGCAGAGCTTCGCGAGCAGTTTCTGCTGCGCAGCGGGGTCCTGCTGCTGCGCGCCGATTCCTGGCTGCTGCGGGTCGAACAAAGTCCGTACAACATCCTGCTGCAGCAGTTCCCATGGCAGTGCCAGTGGATCCGCCTGCCCTGGCTCGATCGACCAATGTGCGCGGAATGGTGAAGAAAGCCCGGCTCGCCGTCGTGCATTGATCTGCGTCGTGACCGTGAGCATCGCGTAAGCATCGCGTCACCAGTGCAGCGAGCACAACTCACAAGTCATAGAGCATAGAACGCAGAGTCTTCCCCGTGTGGACCGCCGCGTCATCATGGCCAGGCGCCGCCGGCTGACGCTACCATGGCAGGCATCGCAACCGGGGGGTTCGACGATGCATTCACACACGCTGCCTGGCTGGACATTCCTATTTCTGCTGTCCCTGCTGGGATTCCTAAGTCTTTCGTGCGAATCGCAATCCGGCCCCCGGGTCTATGTCGCGGTGCAGGGTCTGACGCCGGACATTCAGACCTTGCGCGCGCTGCTGACGCTGGATGGGCGGCCTCCCAAGACGCCGCGGGACACATTCCGTGACAACCTGTCGCAGCTAGAGATTCGCCTGGAAGCCAACACACGCGGGGACTTGGGAATCGCGCTGACCGGGCAAAATCAGACCGGCTGTACGGCGCTGACAGGCGAAGCGCACATCACCATCGGCAGTGAGCCGCGATACACAGTCACGCTGCCCCTGACTTCTTCGCAAGGCTGCGCGCTGCGCGTCGTCAAGCAAGGCGATGGGTCCGCCCAAGTGGGGCTCAGCGATGGCACTACCTGGGACTTTCCCTCGCCGACGCCCCCGGATGCGACATGCCCGCTGGACAACCTGCTGACAAGCGAACAGACAAAGACCTTTCCGCCAGGCAGCAAAGTGACGGTGCGCCCGCGGATCACAGAACAGAATCGCGGGTCGTATATCGGTAGCATCGTTGGCTGCGACAGCCTTGAATCGGACTGCCTGGTTGAGATCGGGCCCGACACGCGGACGGTCAGCATCGTCGTCGATCGCAGCGGAGTCTGCTCGATCAGTGGCCTGTGCTGGGAACATCCGCGCCCCCAAGGACAGACCTTGCGCAAGGTACGTGGCAACGCGCGCAACGATGTTTGGTTCGTCGGTGACGGCACCGTCCTGCACTTTGCCGG
Source organism: Polyangia bacterium (assembly GCA_041908565.1). Taxonomy (GTDB): domain Bacteria; phylum Myxococcota_A; class Polyangia; order Palsa-1104; family JAEUJZ01; genus JAEUJZ01. The sequence goes on from JAYRFD010001119.1 coordinate 2,130, forward strand.
CACCTACTTTGCGGCGCCGCGGCGTGTGCAGATTCCGGTGGCCTTCCACGGGATCGTGACCGCGCCCATGAATGAAGTGATCACGGTCGGAGACTCTGGAACTGTGCTGCGTCTGCTGCAGAACCGCTGGCAGTGTGGCGAGACGCTGGGGCCCATGCGCATCAACGATGCCTGGGGCACCGCCGTGAACGACTTTTGGATCGTCGGTGGTCAGGGCACTCTGCGTCACTTTGATGGCAGCGGCTGGCAGATTCCGACCGTGCCGGGACTTGGGAATGTTGAGCTACTGGCGATCCAAGGTCAGCGCGATCGGGCAGAGCGATGGGCGGTTGGCGAGCAAGGCACGGTCCTGTTCTTCAACGGCACCACGTGGACGCGCATCCCCTTTCCAAGTACCGAGACGCTGCACGGAGTCTGGCCGCAGCAGCCCGGGGTTGCGTGGGTGGTGGGGGATCGCGGCACGCTGGGCCGGATCGAGGGGACACAAGCTCGCCTCTTTCCAACGGGGGTAAGCAGCCGATTGCGCTCTGTCTTTAGCGCCAGCGCCTTGGAAACCTGGATTGCCGGAGACGCCGGAGTCTTGCTGCGTACCGATGGGGTTACGGTCGCTGGGGTCGAAAGCGGAACGCGCGAAGATCTGTACTCGCTGTGGGGCGCGGACAGCGCAGACATCTGGGCCGTCGGCAGCGCCGGCACCCTGCTGCGTTACAACGGAGCATTCTGGGTCCTGGCCAGTGCGGCACGAACCGATCGCGCGCTGCTGGCAACCGCAGCAGCCCCGTCTGGGATTCCCGATGCGCAAGCAGTTGCCTACGCAGCTGGCGAGGCCGGAACCCTTCTGCGCTTCAGCGGATCAGACTGGCTGCGTGAGCCCGCTGTGGCGCTTGCAACCACGCGGACTCTGCGGGCCATCTCTGCCCCCACCGCCAACGAAGTCTGGCTGGCCGGTGATGGCGGGACGATCCTGACGGCCAATTCAGCCCAGCCGGTGGCGCGACAGGAAGGGACCTTCCCCCGGGCAATGACCAGCCATTAACCCCTACGCTTTGTTAAGATACATATGAATGGCATCAACAATGCCATTTGTGTTGCATGGCTTTGGGAAGATCCGAAAGATCTCGGGGCTTGCCAAGATGCGGCGACCGATCTTGGCGGGGGATGAATGAACGATAAATATTGGCTTATTCCCGTGAGGATTATTGCTTTTTAGAATGGAACAAAACTGGTCCTGCAGCTGCGTCATATCAAAGACCACGGCATCGAATTCATACTGTTCTAGCAGCGCAGACGCATCTTCCACACCGTGGGCCATCCTTACGTTCGCAGAGTAGGATCGCAGGTCATCGGCCAGGCCGTGTCTGGCAAACACGTCTTCATCAATGACCAAGATTTTTGCGTTGTTTAGCTTGCTCATCGTTCAATTCCAAAACAGATAGTCTGTTTCTTCTAGCCCGCCAGGTCTTTCGCGCACTGGCACAGCCCGCGGGTCTGACCATCTGGTTTAAGAGCAACCGACATACC
>JAYRFD010001120.1:0-2255 GCA_041908565.1 Polyangia bacterium
TGCTTCTGGCAGTGCTGCGCCACCACCTGGGCCGCGATCGGCGCGCGGGGGAGTTCATCAGCAAGCTCAATCGTTCCTTGCTGTAAGGGGCCCCGGCCCAGTCTGGTCTGGCTTTGGCCCGGTCTGGCTTGGTCTGGCCCAGGTTTGGTCTAGCGGCTGGCCCAGGTTTGGTCTGGCGGCTGGCCCAGGTTTGGTCTGGCGGCTGGCCCAGGCCCCCGAAGGCGTCGGCTCGGCGGCTGGCCCAGGCCCCCGAAGGCGTCGGCTCGGCGGCTGCGATCCGCGATCGGCCCCATGGCCTTGGGCCGCGGCGGATGCGGACCTGTCTTGACCCCATGCGGTCCGACCGGACCCGGACTCGCCCCAACCAGACTGGGACTCACCTTGGCCAACCATGGCCAGCCCCTTGACTCTCCTGCCAAAGAAACGATACCGTTTCAACATGCGAACTCTCTTCGCCGCCGCTGTCCTGTCCTGTACATGGGGATTTCTGACCTGGGGCAGCGCACCCGCTCAAGCCGCTGAGCTAACCGACATGGCCAGTTCCTTCGAGAAGGACAAAGTCTTCGGGTTTCGGCTCGGTGCCACGTATCAGTTCACGTACAAGACGGCTCGCATCATGCGCGAGTCGGTGCCGTACTTGCAGAGCGCGACGACCAAGCGCTATCTGGAGCAGCGCTTCGGCGTGCCGGCTGGTCAAAGCCTGGAGCTGACGCAGACTGTGCCCGACTTGGTGATGACGCAGCGCCGTCACGCCATGTCGATCGACTTGGCGATCGGCCTGTTCCAAGAGCTGCAGCTAGGCGTATCGCTGCCGCTGGTGCTGCGCGATGAGCGCCAGTACAACATCGATCGCGAAGCGGGCTTCAACAGCTGCCCAGCGACGGACTATGCCTGCATCGCCAGCGCATCGTCGACGTATCTGGACGGCATCTATCCGATCCAGCCGGCGGACCAGGCGACGGCGCCGGATGGAACGCTGCTGTTTCGCCCGCCGGTGCGCGGTGGATCGGGCAAGGACATGCTCGATACCATCAACCTGTCTTTGATGGGGGCGCCGGTCTCGCAGCGTCGCGATCCGACCAAGCCGACGTGGGTCATTGGGCTCGATGCCCAGATCTCGATCGGCACGATCATGAACTACGACAACACGCGCACGTATCTGGATCCGAACGTGGCTTCGCAGAAGGCGCTGATCGACGCCTCGGTAGGGCTGGATCCGACGGGCAAGACGGGCTGGGGCGGCGTCTCGGACGGCCTGAATCGCTTTGTCATCAAGACGGCGCTGTCGCACCGCTTCCGCCACGTCGATCCGTACCTGGGCCTTTGGTACATGATTCCGCTGCCCAGGACCTGGGATAACAACAACTCGCCCTGGAAGCAGGATCTGGGCTTCGCGCAGAAGCGTGGCGCGCCGCAGCAGAAGGCGGGCGCGACGTTCGGCTTTGAAGCGACGCCGCTTGAGAACAAGCAGAAGGGGCACCGCCTGGCCCTGGACTTCCGGGCCGGCCTGGCCTTCAACTTCCTGGGCAAAGGCTATTCCGAAGCGTGGGAGCTGTTCTCGTCGTCAAACGCCCTGATCTGCGACGATCAGACGGCGCTGCCGCCGCAGTTCAACTTCAAAGATCAGTTCGGCGCCAATGGCACCAACGGCGCGGTGACGCAGGGGTATTTCAACCCGGCCTGCCGCACGCCCGATGACTTCGTCAACCAGAACGCACCGCGCTTGCCGACGACGGAAAAGCGCGGCACTGGGTACTTCCAGAAGCCCTACAACGGCTTGACGGTCATCGAAAACTACCTGCAGTTCAACGCCGACATCGGCATCGTCGTCGAGCTGTTCCGTCACGCCCGCCTGCGCTTGGCTGGCTACTACCAGCGCGACCAGGGCCACGGCATCACGCAGGACGACGCCGGTACCATTGGCTATCCGTCGGACGCTGGCGATCGCCAGACGATCAACAGCGCGGTCAACGGCGGCCGTGGCTGCGATCAGTTCCGCGTCGATCTGAAGTGTCCGTATGACTGGAACCCGGCGTATCGCGCGGTCATCAACCAGCCGGGCCGTCGCTACCGCGTGGAAGACATCAACGTCTTCGGCGGCTCGGCGATGCTGCAGGCCTTCTGGTAGGCCGCCTCGCCCCGCTGGCCAACCGGCTGGTCGCGGTCGCCCAGAGCCGGCTCGTCTCTCCGCCCAGTTCTTCTCTGTGCCCTGTTTTTCCTTCGCCTGCTGCCCCAACGCAAACAGACGTCCCCCA
>JAYRFD010001121.1:0-7722 GCA_041908565.1 Polyangia bacterium
TCGGTCGCCGCCTAGCATCTGGCGCTACGGACGGATTGGGGCAGCGTACCCTGCTTGCTTGTTGCGTGTCGGCTGTGCCGAGGGTGTATGCTGCGCCCCCGCGAGGACAAGATGCAGCCATCGAATCATGATGCCGGTGGGTCAGGGCACAGCGGGCCCGGTCGACACATGTACTTTGACGATCGCGCGGCCGTCCCCTGGCATCGCAGCGTGACGGCGGCCCAGGCCCAGGCGCGCGATGAAAACAAGCGCGTCCTTGTGGTGGTGGGGCGGCGGGATTGTGGCGGCACGCGCGCCCTGATCGAAAAGATCGTCCCCAAGCAAGAGATCTTCGAAGAGCTGCGCGCCGGCTTCATCTGCGTCTGCAGCGATGCGGCCGGATCGGATGCAGAAGTGCGCGCCATCGTGCAGCAGGCGCCGCGGCACGAGCCGACTCCGCTGTGCCTGTACACCGACGCCAGCGGTCGCCTTGTGCATTCGACGGTCGGCGGGCGCCCGGCGGCCGTGTTCCTGCGCGATCTGACCGAGGCGCATGCTCGGCGCTGAAACGCGGGCCGAGCCGAAAATGGAGATCCACATGCCAAGCCAACAGCGCCGTTTGTTTCTGGGATCCGTGGGCCTTCTGGGATCCGTGGGCCTTCTGGGATCGTCTGTTTTGCTGAGCGCGTGCCTGGGTCCCGTGATGATCAACGGCACGCCGACCCCGCGCCTTTCCCTGCAGTACAGCGGGCAGCCGTATGCGCTGCGCCACTTGAACGCGCATCCGCAGCCCGGCGGCCCGTCGAGCGGTGTCAAGGAACAGGGCGGGCGCATCACCGGCATGATCTGCGGCAGCGATGTCGATGTGACCGTCAAGCACGCCGGCGATCATGTCGAGCTATACGGCGTCGTCGAAAACCAGCACACAACGATGCTGCAGATCGCCGAGACCCAAGGCTTTCACACCATCGGCGGCAGCATCGCCTTTCGCGAAGTGAAGCTGCAGCTTTTCGGCGATCGCCTGCGCGGCTTCATCGGGCGCTGTCCGGTCGACATGCACCAGGAAGGCGACGCCCTGGTCGAAAACGTCGCCTCGGGCGGTCAGCCGATGCGCCTGCAGCTAAACGGCCTGGCCGATCTGTGGAAGCTGCCGGCTGCTCCGCAGGCCATCGTGCTGCCGATGGTCGTCAGCTGCCTGATCGAAAAGACCTTTGAAAACCTGGGCAGAAACCCGCCGGCCTTGGGCTTTGGCGGACCGACAAGCTCGCAGCCGCCGAATACTCTGCGCTTCGCGACGCCCAGCAACCGCGACTGCGGCAGCAGCAACGTGCAGCGCCCCGGCCCCTAGTTTCGGGCGCCTCGCGGCCGTAGGCTGTTGCTGTTGCAGATGGGGGCGATGGCGGCGACGCGCGATCGGAAAGATGCGCCGGGACGCGCCGGGCACGTACACCTTTGCACACGCGTCCTTGCAGGAGGTCCGCGCATCTTCGCCCCGCTTTGCCCTGCTTGCGCCCCACTTTGCCCTGCTTGAGACCGAATTGGGCCTCGACTGGGCTTTCGACGCGACCGGCCGGCTTGTGAGTGATTGATTCGGGGCACGGCCTTCCAATAGTATTAGCGTGTATGTTCAGTAAACTCCCCGTATCAGAGCGGTTTGCCGCGGAGATCTTGCACTGGTTCCCCAAGCAAGCCTTTAGCCGTGGCATGGGCTGGGCGTCGCGCCTGCAGGTCCCCCGGCCCCTTCGCGATCCGATCTATCGCAGCTTCGCCCGTCACTACGGCGTCGACTTGAGCGAGCTGGATCGGCCGCTTACTGAATACGATCGCTTCGACGACTTCTTCTGCCGTCCGCTGCCGCATGGTGCCCGACGCATCGAAGACGGCGCCGATGTGCTGGTGGCTCCCTGCGACGGCGTGCTTTCGGTGCAGAGCCACACCAACGATGGCCTGTGCATCCAGGCCAAGGGACACGACTACACGGTCAGCGGACTTCTGGCCGACGAAGCGGCCGCGCGACGTTTTTGCGGCGGCCTGTTTATGACGATCTACCTGGCGCCGCACAACTATCACCGGGTGCACAGCCCCATCGACGGAGAAGTGGTCGGCTATCGCCACATCCCAGGGGCGCGTTATCCCGTCAATCAGCTGTCGGTGACCCACGTCCCCAACCTGTTTGCGCGCAACGAGCGCTGGGTGACGTATCTGCGCACCGGCCTTGGCGAAGTGGCCTTGGTCATGGTGGCAGCGACGGGCGTAGGCAATATCACGGTCTCATACGAGCCATCGCTTTGCACGATGGCCGGCGGTCCCGATCGGGGTGCCTGCACCTACGATCAAGGCAAGCCATTAAACAAGGGGGATGAGCTTGGCATTTTCCATTTGGGCTCGACGGTCATCTTGCTATTCGAGCCAGGTCGCGTGACGAGCGAAACCACGGTGGGCAGCGTGCTTCGAGTCGGCCAGAGCATCGGTCGGAAAACCTCTTCGCATCAAGGCCAGTAACGTGAGCAAACAACCGCGCGGAACAGGCGAAGATCTGCTGTTTAGCCAGAGCGAGCTAGCCGAACTGGATGCCGAGCTGGCGCCCCAACCCGACGAGGCGGAGCTGGCCAGCGCCCGGACGCCGCCGCAAGGTCCACCCCCGTCGCTGGATGACCTGGTGGACTCGGCGTTTTCGGACGAAGCCACCGTGGAACGGCAGCCGCCGGTCCTGGATGAAGGCGGCGATCTGGCGGCGAGCTTCGTGAACTTTGAAGCCGAGCCGGCCAACACGGCGGAGATCCTGGCGGCGTCGATCGAGCAAGAGCCGATCAGCTCGGCCCCGGCTCCGCAGCGCAAGCTGGGCGCGGGCGACCCAAGCCTGCGGGCTGGCGCATCGGGTGAACGGGCTGGGCTTGGTGCAGGGGGCGGTCCGGCACCGCTGCCGCCGATCGGGGCGGCTGCCGAACAGCACCTGCCGTCGGTGATGTTCGATGACTCGCCGTTTGGCGAGGACGCGGCGCGCACCGATGCGGCCGAGCTAACGCCGCAGCTGGCTGTGCTGGCAGCGTCGATCGACAACCGCGGCGATGCCCGCGCTCGCGTCAGTGCGGGCGATGCGGTGCTTAGTTCTTCGCCGTCTCCCAGCTCGAACAGCCTGCCTGTCACCGTCGGTCCCGAGAGCGGCGGCAGCGTGCCCAGCCATCGGGCACCGGCGCTGGTGGCACTAAGCCATGCGGTCGACAGCGGAGAAGCACCGGCCCTGGAAGATGTTCAGCCGGCTGCATCCGTGGTGTCTCCATCGGGAAATACTCCGGTGGTGGCGCTGGACGACCTGGAATTTCACGTCGTTGAGGACTCGGAAGAACGAGCCGCCAGCGCAGAGGCCAGCGAAGAGGCGGGCAGCGGCGAAGAGGCGAGCGCACAAGCGGAAGACAGCGCAGCCCCGGAAGCCGGCGAAGCTGGGGCGCATGACGCCAGCATTGACGCCGGCTGGTCGGAAGCCGCGGAAGATGCGGCGATCACCACTGCCAGCGCCACATCGGAAGAGCTGGCGCCCGTGTCGTCAGAGGCAGAGCCCGCGGCAGAGCCTCGGGCACCGGGCCATGTCGCCGATCCCGAGCTAAGCAGCCAAGCCACGCCGATCCTGACCCCGGCGGCCGCCGCATCCGAGCTTGAGCAGCCAGCCGCGCCGGCCATGGCGCCCATCCAGCCGCCGCAGCCACCGGCGGCCGCGTTGCGTCGGACCTCGCCCAATATTCCACCGCCTCCGCCGGCCCCCAGTCGCCCGGTGACGCAGCCGAACATCACGCCGGCCAGCCGTACGCCTCCGCCAGCGCCGGCCGCCGCTCCGCCGCCCCCGCCGGCGCAAGCTGCAGCGCCTCCGCCTGTGCCACCGGCCGCGCGTGCTCCAGCGGCTGCGGCCCAGGCGCCGGCTCCTGCTCCGCCGCCCGCCGCGCCGGCCGGCGGCATCAGCTTCGGCGAAGAGACCAAGCTGCGCAAGAAGCGCCGTAGCAAGCAGTGGTTTGAAGAGATCTTCGACGAAGACTACCTGCACACGCTGCCGTTTTTGACCCCGCAGCAGACCGAACGAGAAGTCGGCTTCTTGCTTGAGACGCTGGAGCTTCCCCAGGGCGGCCGCGTCTTGGACGTCGGCTGTGGCTATGGTCGCCACGCCATGGAAGTGGCGGCGCGTGGCTACAAGACGGTCGGCCTGGACCTGTCGCTGCCGCTTCTGATTCGCGCCACGGACGCGGCGCGGCGCGTCGGTGTCAACGTCGACTTCGTGCATGGCGACATGCGCGAGATGACCTTCGACAACGAATTCGACGGCGCCTACTGCTTCTATACGACCTTCGGCTTCTTCGACGACGACACCAACCGTCGGGTGGCCGCGGGGATCGCCAAGTCGCTCAAGCCGGGTGGCCGCTTCGTGCTTGAAATGCTGAACCGCGACTACCTGATCGGCGACCTACCCTGCCGCGTCTGGTGGCAAGGCGATGGCTGCGTCGTGCTGGAAGAGGTCGACTTCAACTACTTCACGTCGCGCCTGCAGGTGCAGCGGCAGATCATCTTGGAAAACGGTCGTCAGCTGGAACAAGAGATCTCGATCCGCGCCTATTCGCTGCACGAGATCGGCAAGGTCCTGACGCACGCCGGCTTCCGCGTGCTGGAAGTGTCGGGCAACTTGGATCTGCGGGGCCGCTTCTATGGCAACGAGTCGCGTCAGCTGATCGTTGTCTCGGAAAAGCGCGCCGACGCCTAGCCCGACCCGCCTTCACAAACCCCACGGCTGCCACCCCTGCGATGACATCCCGGCGCAGGCTGAACGTGTAGTGAGCAACGCAATGGCTGCACCCAAAGACAGTTCTTCAGAAGCATCCGAGAAGAACGAAGGCGAACACGGCGGCCACGGCGGCGGCATGCGCGTCGTCGTCGTCGCCCTGGTCGTCAACTCGCTGATCGCGATCTTTAAGTTCATCGCGGCGGGCATCAGCGGATCGACCGCCATGCTGGCCGAAGCTGTGCATTCGTTGGCCGACACCGCCAACCAGATCTTTCTGATCATCGGTATGCGGCGATCGACGCGTCCGCCGGATCACTTGCACCCCTTTGGCTACGGCACCGAGACGTACTTCTGGTCGTTCATCGTCGCGGGCAGCATCTTTACGATCGGCGCCATCGTCAGCATGTGGGAAGGCATCGAAAAGATCTGGCACATCCTGCATGGCACGTATCACGCGCATGGTGACGTGCGCTGGGCGATCGCGGTGCTGGGTGTCTCGACGGTGCTCGAGCTGTGGTCGCTGCGCGCCGCGGTGGCCGAGTTCCGTCACATCACGCGCGGTCGCGGCCTGATCAAGACCATCCAAGACGCTCGCGATCCGACGGTGATCACCGTGCTGTTTGAAGACACGGCGGCGATCTTCGGCTTGGTCATCGCGCTGGTCGGCATCTTGATGGCGCACTACCTGCATCAGCCGATCTGGGATGCGCTGGCATCGGTCTTCGTCGGTGTGTCGCTGGGCGTGGTCGCCATCTTCCTGGGCCGCGAATCGATGAGCCTGCTGGTCGGCGAAGCCGTGCCCCAGGAAGAACATCAGCGCTTGGTCGAGGTAACGGCGGCCTTTCCGGGCGTGCTGGAAGTCATCCACATCCGCACGATGCACATCGCGCCGCAAGAAGTGCTGGGCGCCTTCAAGCTGCGCTTCGCCCGCGACCTGAGCATGGATCAGCTGGAACTGAAGATTAACGACCTCGAAAGCCGCCTGCGCAGCGAGTTCCCGCACCTGCGTCGCATCTACATCGAGCCCGGCTTTGACGAGTCCAAGCACCGCGACAAAGGGCACATGTAGCGAAGCGTTTTCTGCTTGCCCGCAGCGACGGCGGCTCCCGACCTGCTGCGGCGGCTAGCCGTTCGACAGCGCCCACCACGCAATCAGCGCACAGACCAGCCCGGTCAGCGAAAACACCCCCAAAAAGATCACGCCTCGCCGCACGGCATCGCGGTCATACGCTAGCTGTTCGACCAGGCCTTGCGACGACAGCATGGCGCGCTGCGACAGGCGTTCCTGAAAGCGGGCGACGGCAAGCTGAGGCGCCATGGCAGCCGGTCGACCGCTGCGGACCGGCGGAGCTTGTCCTTCGGGGGGCTGCAGGGAAAACAGGCGCTGGCCCAGAAGCAGGGCGCCCAGAAGCAGCAGGTTGGGCGTCGATCGCGTGGCTCCCTCGACGGGCGGGGACAGCAGGCTGTCGATCGTCAGGATCAGGCCGGCCCGCTGCTGCTGGCAGCGCGAAAGGGCATGCTCTTTCATCCAGCGCTCGCAGCGCACGGCGGCAAGCTGCTGCAGCAAAAGCTCGCTCTCGCCGCGCAGCGCGGTTAGCTCGGCCTGCTGATCGTAGGTCGCTTGCAGGGGCAGGCTTTCGATGTGCCAGCGCAGGCGACGCTGGTGCTCGGCGCGTCCCATCAGCTCGGACGACAGCCGCGCTTCTTCGCGCGACAGGATGGCCAGCGCCCGTAGCTGTTCGGCTTCGATGCGCGCCACCCAGGACTCGGCCCGGCGCAGCGATTCGCCTTCAGGGCCGATGCGCGGCACTGGACCGGACAGCCCGGCATCGACGGCTTGACCGGTCAAAAGGCCCCAGGGATCCATGCGTTCGATGTATGCGTGCTGGCCAAGCTCGACCAGCAGGCGATCCAGGCTGGGCGTTTCCTTGCGCAGCGACTGTTCTGCCTGCTGCACCAAGTGACGACGGCGACGCGCCACCCGGCGATAGCGCAGCATGTACGCGACCAGCGCGGCACCCGACTCGCCATGCGGTCCGGCTGGAAGCTCAGGCAAGGGGGGAATCGTCGTCGCGCGACGAGCCGGCGACTCTGCCGTTTGATACGAAGTCGCGGGCTGCGCGGCCGTCAGGCGGGCCGACTGCCGAGACGACGAGTGCGAGTCGCTGGGCTCCAGCGCCAGGATCGGCACCTGACCGGGCAGCGGGGATGCGGACGAAGCCGGCGGCAGCGGCCGATCGTTGATACGTTCGGGGACGCGTTCGTTCAGACGCTCGGGGGTTCGGTCTTGGACTCGCGGCACAGATCCCGACCGAGGCGGGCCAGGCGGCTGCACGTGCTCTGCCACCCGGGCAATGGCCCGCGCGGCCGAAGGCGGTGGGGCAGGCCGAGGTGCGTCATGCAGCGGCGGCGGCGGCGAACTTACGACGGGCGGGACCGGCGTCGGGCCCATGCCCGGCCGCGTCAGAGAGTCCAGCACCGGCAGCGGCGCATTGGGCTCGGTGTCGACGACCACATGCTCGGCAGCGCGCGCACGCCCCGGTGCCACCAGCCCCGGCGCAGGCGGAGGCAGCAGCGTGTCCTCTTCGAACTCGTCGCTGACCGCCGGCAAACCGTGCGAACGAGCATCGCTCGCAGCGGATGGCCCAAGGGGCGGCGGTGCGTATTCAGCCGGATCTGCCGGTGGCATGTGGCTGCGGCCTCCCGCGGTTAGGCACCCGCGTCTTCGGCGCTTTCGTAGTTGGCGTAGACGTTGGTGACGTCGTCGTGCTCTTCCAGGATCGCGATCAGCTTGCCCAGGCTCTCGCTGTCTTTGGCGGACACATTGACCGTCATCTCGGGAATCATCAGCACTTCGGCATCGGCCGGCTTGAGTCCCTTCTTCACGAAGCCTTCGCGCACGACATACAGCGCGCCCGGCTCGGTCAGCACGACGATGACCTCTCCTTCGGCACGCACGTCGTCGGCGCCCAGGTCCA
>JAYRFD010001122.1:0-1764 GCA_041908565.1 Polyangia bacterium
AGCAGCGTCGACAGCGTGACACCCAGGGCCGAAAGCAGAAACGATGCAGGCGATGGCACGAACCACACTCCGCCCAGGGCGACGGCGCAGAAGGCGGCGTTGTACGACAGCGAATGAAACAGCGCGTCATCAGCAAGCGGCGACAGCCCACCGCGCAAGATCAGGCAAGTGGTCAGCGAAAGCAGCACCAGCACAGTGGCAATGCGACTGTGCCAAGCCAAGGCCGCAACAATCAGCAGACCGGCATCGGCCCGCGGGATAAAAAACAGCGCGCCGATGCTACGAAAGGCCAACAAGACCTGCGAAGGCAGCGACGGCAGCCAGGCCAGAAACGACTCGGAAGCGGCGGCGTGCGCAAGCTCGGCATAAGGCAGTGAAGCGGCGTTGGCCAAGCCGATCAGCAGATGGAACGAAAACAGAAACGGCAGGGACAGCACGGGCAGGCGCAGCGGCAACAGCAGCGATCGCAAGGCCGCCGTCCACAGCACGCTGACCGGCACAAAGACCGCGATCAGGATCAGGCCCAGCTTGCCCAGCCCGAACCACTGCGCGATGCCCAGGCCCAGAAGAATCGGGCTGATGGCATAGCTGCCGTCGCGCAGGCTTTCGCGATCGACGCCCAGGCCGCGCGTGACCAGCAGGGCCCACAGGGCTGAAAGCAGCGCACCGGCGCCCGCGCGTGGAACCACCCACGTGGCTGAAAACAGCAGACCGCCGACGATCCAAGAGCGTGAAAACAAGATGGCCGCGAAGGCCTGCAGGACGGTCCGCGGGATCCACGGGATGTGCCGACCGAAGCCGCGACCCCTGCGCTGGACCGACGGATTGCTGGCCGCATCGGTCGCGGTCGTCGAGCCAGCCCCACCGATAGATAGCGCAGCTGGCTGTTCGCCCCGACTGTCGTTTGCGTGCACCGCTTGGTTGGCTGCTAGCGCAGCCATGCCGGCACCTCTTCCAAGGCTTCCAAGTCCGACAGCAGCTCGGCCCGGCGCATCGTCGCAACCTGGCCATCGCGACCGACCAACACCACGGCGGGACGCAGGGTGATGAACTGCATCCACTGCGTGACGTTGTATGCACCGACGTTGCGGAACACCACGCGCTCGCCGGCTTCCAGCGGAGGAAGCTGCACTTCATCGCGCAGCACATCGATGTTCATGCACAGCGGGCCATACAGCACCGTGGGTTCCTGCGTGCCTGCTGTGTGCTGCGCTGGCAAGACTTCGTGCTTGTACCAGAACGACGTGAACAGCAGGTTCACGCCCGCATCGATGACCAAGGCGCGACGGCCGTCGGGCAGGCGCTTGCTGGCGACCACCGACGACACCAGATAGCCGGCTTCATCGCACAGCGCGCGGCCTGTCTCAAGCACCAGGGTCGGCAGCTCGGTCGGGGCGTAGTCCAGCTTGGCCAGCTCATCGCAGATGGCATCGGCGTAGCGTTCAAACGACGGCGACGCTTGATCGCCCGACAGGTACTGATCTTTGAGGCTGTTGCGCGACGCGAAGCCGCCGCCCAGATCCAAAAACTCCAGCTTCACACCCAGCTCTCGCTTCAGGCGATTGGCCAGATCGACCAGCTTGGCCGCCGCGATGCCATAGGCGACCGGACCCAAGATGAACGTACCGATGTGGCAGTGCAGACCGACCAGATCCAAGCTGCTGCCGGCCAAGATGCGCCGCGCGGCTTCCCAGGCCTGTCCCGATTCCAGGTTCAGACCAAAGCGGCTCCACGGGGCCAGACCTTCGACCGAGACATTGACGC
>JAYRFD010001123.1:0-2096 GCA_041908565.1 Polyangia bacterium
GGCGGACAGATCGCCCCCCTGGGGCAGATCGCACGCTGGGACCAGGGTCAGCTTGGCGGCGTCACGCAGCGAGATGGGCTGACGGTGCACGTAACCCCCGGCACCGGCTACTGGGGTCCGGCGATGCGTCTGGGCAGCCGGGCCGAGGTGTCGATCTTGCAGCTACGCTCGCCCGGTGCGAGCGCCGCCGCGACGGGTCCCCCCAGGTTTTAAGACGCCCCGTCGCGCAGATCGCGCTTACATGCGCGAGATGTTCAGCAGCGCGCGCACATACGACGGGTACAGGTACGGGGCTTCCGCGCCCGGAGCCGTCGGAGCCCAGAAGAACGGGATGTGCTCGGTCTTGCTGGCACCCACCCATTCGCCACCGACCACGGCGCCCGTCGCATCCAGTTCCAGGATGAAGTCATAGGTCTTGCCGGCGCTGACCAGAGGCGGAGCGCTGTTGGTGGTCGGGCTGGTCTCGACCGCCCAGTCCAGCTTCATGGTCACGCGACGGAATCCGACCGCCGCCGTGTTCCACGGGTAGTCCTTGGTCTCCATCGGATCGACGGCCACCGTCGCTTCCCGCTTGGTCACCGTCTTGTACTGCGTGATCGCGTACTGGTAGGCCGGCTGGTTCCAGACTTCCTCGTTGTTGACGGCGTTCACCGCGAAGCTCTTGCCCGCCTTCTTGATGAAGTTGGTGGCGGTCAAAAACAGCGTGCCGGCATTCGATCGGCAGTTCGGCTGCGTGATGCGGCCGTTCTTGTCGTACTTGAAGTTGACCTTGGCCGTGTCGCAGCGATAGCCGATGAACGTCGCGTCGGCTGCGGCGTACGCTTCCGCCATCAGGCCGGTCAGGTCGCCGGGAGTGAAGTTGACGCAGTCGCTGGCCGGCGTCGTGCACTTCTGCAGGTAGGTCTTCCCGTCGCGCACGTACTTGCGGATGGTGATCGTCTTCTGCGGCGTCTTTTCGGCGATGGCTGATCCCGTCCAGCCCTGGCAGATGCCAAACCAGCTCTGCACGCCGGGCACGTCCTTGCCGTGGTTCTTCTGGATCCAGTCGTACATCGTCTTCTGCTGCGCCGAGTCCAGGAACAGCGTGCCGTACTTTTCAGCCGGCGACGGCGTCGATGCGCCCATCCAGCGGTTCAGGATGCCGTTCTTCTGCATCGGCCAGTAGTCGCTGGAAAACGGCTTGTTGTCGGTCGGCACCGAGATGGTCTTGCCGATGTCGCTGCTGGGCGCAAGCTCGTCCGCCTTGAGCGTCGGCATGCCGTTGACCAGCTTGATCAGCTCGACCGGGTTGGTGCTCGAATTGAACGAGTCGGCCTTGCCGGTCTCTTCGACATCGAACAGCTCGCCGTCGTCCAGAAGCTGCTCGTTGCTGCAGCCGCTCATCAGGGCCAGGGGGGCGAGGAACGCGAAAAAGCCAGTGGTCAACAGTCGGGTCAGGGTCATCTCGGGTCTCCTTTTAATCGAGTCGATGGGATGTGCGGCCAAGCCGGCGGGGCGGCACGCAGAAGAGGGACAGAGGCCGGCGGGTAGGGATGGCTGGTTAGTTGGGTGGGGCTTCCCCCCCCAGCTGCGGGCAACGTAGGCCCGGCCCGTGGGGCAGTCAATGCGGAAAGTGAGCTTGTCTTCACATTTTCAGGGCCCCTATCACGCGCTGGCACCTGCAAAGACGCCGGGCTGCGGACAGCTTGCCGGATGTTTGCTCCGCGGCCGGCAGCGGCTACAGTCCTGGGCATGTCGTCCCATCCGCATCCGCATCCGCACCGCCACCCGGGCTTAAGCGCCGAAGCGCGCGATGTCCACGCCGCCGCGACGCCCATCGACCTGCACGCCGACACCACCAAGCTGATGTCGCGCGGCTACGACTTTTATCAGCGACACGATCCGCCGTGGCCGGTGCGCAGCTTCTTTGGCCACGTCGACCTGCCGCGTATGAAAGAAGGCAACCACCGCGCTCAGTTCTTTGGCATGTGGACCTTCCCCAAGCCCGAGGGCGGCGGCAACGTCGTGGTCTCGTACCCGTTCCTGTTGGCGCCCGACACCTCGGATCCGCCCCAACCCGACGCGGCGCCGTAGCCCGCGCGCGCTGCGTGTCAGCA
>JAYRFD010001124.1:0-12129 GCA_041908565.1 Polyangia bacterium
CGGCATCGCCGATGCGGGGTTTAAGTTCTCGACGGCAGCCACCGTCCTTTGCCTGTACTCGATGCAGCCGGCCGATCGACCGGCGCCGTATATGTCGCTGAACTGCTCGGGGGCGACGGATCCGGTCTGTCACAAGTCGTATCCGCAAGAGCTAAGCCAGCGCATCCATCCGTGGCGCCCGCAGGACAGCGGTCACTGGCTGACCGACAGCAAGACCGGCCGCGTCGTGCTGGTGCCGGGCAGCGGCACCTTGCCGTGCTTGGAAGAAGAGGCGAAGTCGACGGGAGGCAGCTTGCCAACCTGCACGCTGACCGCCGAGGACGTGACGCGCGCCCTGGCCGAGCTCGACGCCGCCATCCCGCTTCTGGATGCCAATCGAGTCAACTCTCTGTACTGGGTCTGGGGTAGCTGGTCGCTGTCCGCGGCCGAGCAGCCGGTGTTGGATTCGTTCCTAAGTGAAGTCGACAAGCGCATCGCCAAGGGCCAGGTGCGGTGGTCGACCTTGCCGGCCATCTACGACGCGTTCCTCGACTGGGAAAAGACCCATCGCTAGCGGCGTTGGGCGGATTACAGCTCAGCCTGCTTGCGGTCGCTGCCCCGTGTGCTGCGCAGCCAGCGGCCTGCTTTGTCGATCGACCTGCCCCGATCTTCCTTTGTTGATTTGGCGCTTCCACTCGTACTAGGTTCCCTCCTCATCTTCCGCACGATCTCGCGAACTCGATTCCCGCTGCCGCCGCAAGTTGCGCGTCGTCCCTGATGCCAATGACCGACGGTATCTGCGCTGTAAGAGGAGGCTGTCATGTTGCTCTCGCGTCGTACCGCCCCAAGCCTACGGTTCCTCTTTGCAAGCTCGCTGGCCATAGGCAGCTTGTCGCTGCTGTCGACCTGCGGCTTCGCCCGCAACGATGAAGAGCTGGAGTCCGAGGAAGGGGGCGAGAATGCAGCCGCGCAGCTTGTTTCGCTGACCATCAAGCCGAACAACGACATCCTGCTGGTCGACTTGAACACCGAAGCCAGCAAGATGTTCACCGTGCGCGGCCTGTTTTCCGACGGATCCAGCGCGGACTTTACGCGCAAGGTGAAGTGGTCGCTGGACAACACCGCGGTCGGCAAGTTCCAAGGCTCGACGTTTAAGAGCTCGGTGCTGTCGGCGAACAAGGTCGACTTCACGCGCGTCTTCGCCAAGATCAAGACGCCCGAGCGCGAGCTGGCCAGCGTCGCCAACCTGACCGTGGTGTGGCTACGCACGACCGGCAACTCGCAGGACTTCTTCTTCAACCTGCCGTACATGATCGAACCGCAGAAGAAGCCGCTGACCTTCACCACCGAAGTGCAGTCGCTGGACGTCTTCTTCGCCGTCGATACCACCGGCAGCATGGGCGGCGAGATCAACCCGCTTTCGCGCAGCCTGCAGACGACGATCATCCCCGGCGTCAAAGCGGCCGCTGCCAAGGACGCGTGGTTCGGGGTCGGTGCGATGGACGACTGGCCGACCGGCTCGTACGGCAGCCTCAACTGCTTTGGCGGCGGCCCAGACGATCAGCCCTTCATCCTGCTGCAGTCGATGACCGACGACGTCATGAAGGCGCAGAACGGCGTTCAGCAGCTGCTGCGTGGATCCAGCCCGCGTGGCTGCGGCGCCGACACGCCGGAAGGGCAGATGGAAGGCCTGTACGCGATCGCCACAGGCGATGCACTGATGGGCGCAAATGCCAACATCCCCGCCAACCACAAGGGCATCGGTGGCGTCGAATTCCGCGACGGCGCACTGCCGGTTGTCGTCACCATCAGCGATGCGTCCTTCCACAGCAAGGGCGACACCAACCCGCTGACCTGCTTTGGCCAGAATGTCGCGTGGGGCAACGATGTGTTGTCGCTGGCCCACAGCCGCAAGCAGACCGAAGACGCGCTGAACAAGATCTGCGCCAAGTCGGTCGGTGTCTCGGCCATCACCGGCAGCGAAGAAGGCTGCATCGCCACCAAGGATCTGACGATGTTCGCCAAGGCCACCGGCGCCGTTGTGCCGCCGGAAGCCTGGGATGTCGGCATGCGCCCCTCGGGCTGCAACATGGGCCAGTGCTGCACCGGTCAGCGCGGCGCCGGCGAGCCGCCCGATGAAAACGGCCTGTGCCCGCTGGTCTTTAAGATCCCGGCCGACGGCACTGGCGTTGGCGATCAGATCACGACCGGCATCTCGCAGCTGGCTCGCTTCGCCAGCTTCGACGTAATCACCGACGTGCAAGGCCAGACCATGGGCGAAAAAGGCGAGATATTGCCGACCGGCAAGACGACCGCTGACTTCATCGCCAGCATCATCCCGCTGGATGCCTTGCCGCCGCCGCCGCCGCCGTTTATTCCGCCGCCGCTGATCACGGATCAAGGCTTCAAGAAAGTGACGCCGGGCAGCCTGGTGCGCTTCATGGTCGAAGCCAAGAACGAGATCGTGCGGGAGACCACGCGTCCGCAGGTCTTCCACGCCACGATCCGCGTGCGGGCCGGTGGCTGTGCCAACCTCGATTCACGTGATGTCATTATCCTTATTCCGCCGGTTGCTCCGACGCCGGCATAAGCCACGCGTGACGAACGCGGAAGCAAGCGCCGGGGGGCTTCGTTCGTCGATGCAAGACGGGTTGCGGGGGCTGCGGTGGGGGGCCGTGGTTCCGTGGGTGTTGCTTTGGGGCTGGCTGTGGCTGGCCCCTTCTTTGGCCCGTGCTGCGACGCTGTCTCCCGCCGAGCTAGCCAGCAGCGAGGCTCGCCTGCGATCGGCCCCAGCGCCCCAGCGTCTGACCATCGCGCAGCGGGTGGCTGCTGCCGATCCCGAAAGCCTGCCGATCCTGGAAGAGTTCGTCGCCCGTCCCCTGCGGGGCAGCGTGCCGCAGCTTCGGCGACTGATACACGCCATCTGGGGGCAGTATCCAAACCCCGACTATCCCAAAGGGCCGGGCAAGGATCCACCGATGTGGCTGGTGCGACCCGAGCCGCCCATTCCGCCGGGAACGCCGCGCAGCAAGCGCCCCAAACCGCATGATCCAGAGTCTGCCGACTGGCTGACCGCACTGGCTCAGCTTGAGATCGGCGGACCGGCCGGCGATCCATTCTTGGCCGATCTGCCGACGACCGAGCTGCAGGCTGCGCGGGCCGAGCTTTTGCTGCGCGTGGCCGTGCTGCGGGCGCTGGGGCGGCTGTCGGCGGCCGAGCACGGCGACACCTGTCGCGACGGCGTGCTGGCGATTTTTCAGCTGGCCTTTGTGGCCGAAGGTCTTCTGCGCGATGAGTGCGGACGCATGCTGCGCTCGATCGGCGGAGCGGCCGTGCCGACGCTGGTGCGCATCTACAACGATCGCGCGCACTATGGCTTTCGCATGCGTCGCTATGCCAGCTACCAGCTGGATCGCATGGACCGCATGCTGCCGCGCAAAGCGATCTCGGCGGCGGCCGACGATCGCATCCGGGCCGAGATCCTGCACACCTATGGCGAGGTCCTGGCCATCGACGCGATCGAAGCGGTGCTGGATCAAGTCGGGGCGCAGTCGCATCGCGTGCGTCGCGAGGCGCGCTGGGCATGGCTGCGCTACGTCGACGGACCACCGCCGCCGCCGGCTCCCAAGCGCAAGCGCAAGCTGCCCGGTGGCAAAGAAGAAAGCGAAGAAAAAGAAGACTACTTGAACTACCGCGACATGGCGGTGCTGACCTTGGGCAAGGCGTATCAGGCGCTGTTCGATCGTACTCCCGACCCCAAGCTGTCGCCGCGCGCGGTCAGTGAGCAGGTCTTCGCCCATTACGATCGCAAGCGAGAAGCGAACTTCGCGCAGGGCTTCGCAGCGGCGCAGGCCGCTCTTTCCAACGGGGACTTGGCCCGTGCCATCGATGAGTACAGCTGGATCCTGGCCAACGAGCCCGATCACGCGCGCCGGGCCGAGATGGCTCCGGTCTTTGCGCGCCATGGCGAGGCGCTGATCGCCCAAGCCGAACGAGCCGGCTCCCAAGACGTGGCCACGCTGGGACGCGGCGTGGGGCTTTTGCGGCAGGCCTTGATGTTGGATCCGGCGCTGCCCAATGCCGCGCAGCTACGGGCTCGCATTCATACGCTGGATGGACTGCAGGCTCGACGGGCGGGCGGTGATGGCACCGCAGACTTCTTGCAGGCCATCGGCAGCGACCCGCAGACCGCGCAAGCCAAGGCCGGCCTGCGACGGGCCAGCCTGCAGAGCCCGCGCTGGCACTGGGTGTCCTGTGCCTTTCTGGGCACCGGCTTCGTCCTGCTGGCGCTGCTGTGGTGGCGACGTCAGCGGCGCTTGTCGCCCGCGCTGGGCCTGCCGCTTCTGCTGCTGCCGACCCTTTGGGGCCAAGCCGGCTGCCTGGTGCCGCAGAGCCTGATGGAAGAGAGCGGCAGCGACGGCGGAACCCAGCTGATCGTCAAGGGCGCGCAGCCGCCGTTTGGCACCATTCGCCCGACCCAGACCTTGGATGGCTACAACTTTCAGATCGACGTCATCAGCAGCAGCCCCATGGTCGCCGGTCGCCTGTACGCCCAGCTAAGCGGCGACTGCTGCGATCTGAACATCGACGACGTGAACATCGCGCGCTTCTTGTATTCCGGAACAGCGACGGCGCTTGGCAGCGAGAGCCTGCGCTACACGATCGACTTTCGTCAGACCTTCCCACCCTGCACCTTGGGTTTCGCAGGTAAGATGGGATATCTTATTCCGGTCCTGGCTACCGGCGGTTTCCGCGACGATCCCAAACCTTTTAGCCCCGACGGGATTGGCGAGGTGGACCGCAGCCATTACTGGACAGTTATCTGCCCTTAACGACTACCACTAGCGGTTCGATGGATGCGCAGTAATCCCCTTACTCCTGCCGTGCAGGCTGGCATTGGCTGCCTGTCCCTGTGCGGTCTTCTGGCCTGCGGTGGCGAAACAACCACGCTGGCCGCCTGCAGCGGCGACCATAGCTGCCCGGCTCCGACCAATGAGCTGCCATGGGCCGTGCAGGTCCTTCCGGCGCCTGGCAACGGCGGCGTCGCCGACAGCAAGAACCTGCCGCTTTCGCAGGACGAGCTGCACCTGGTCTTCGATCGCGAAGGCGTAGCCAGCCTGCGCTTGCGGGGCACGGCGCAGGTCGGTGGCACCGTGTCTGATTCCAACAGCCAGCTGCTGGTCGGCGCACACATCACGGCCCGCCTAGAGTCCAGCATCCCGGGTCAGAACGACTACAGCACCAGCAGCGTGACGACCGAGACGCCGCGCGGGACCTATCAGCTGCGCATTCCGCTGGCCGCATCGCCGATGCAGCAGCCGTATCAGTTCTGGCTGAGCTTCGACGATCCGTTCCTGGCCAGCCTGTCGCCGCCGCAGTGGCGCACCGATTCCATCCTGGGCGATCGCGAGCTTTCGCTGCGCGTGCGTCCGCTGTCCGACTTGGCCGTGGTGACTGGGCGCATTACCAACGCGCTTGGCGAAGGCGTCGGCAACCTGAGCGTGCAGGCCTTCGATGAACAGGCGCGCGTCGTGTCTTCAACTGCGACCTCGCAGGCTGGCAGTGGAACCCTGGCCGGCACGTACCGACTGCTGATCGACCCCAGTCTGGTCGCGGGAACAAGCGGTGTCTTGAAAGTGCTGGTGCGTCCGGGGCCTCCGGATTTATCGCTGCCGACCTTGGAAGCCAGCCTGGCGGTGCCGCTGCCCAACAGCCAAAGCCGCGTCGACTTCGCCGTGCCTTCGTACCGCAAGCCGGTGCTGTATCAGCTGCCGATCCGCGGCGGCACTCCAACCGGCGTCACCGTCGCTGGAGCACGGGTGCGAGCGCAGGTCATGCTGTCCGACGCAGCCACCGTCAAGCTGGGTCACAAGGCGTACTACGTGACCAATGGCGACAGCGATACGCAGGGCATCGCGCGCTTGATGCTGGTGCCCGCGCCAAGCGGCGGTACCAACCTGCTGTACCAGCTGACCTTGGTCAGTCCCTCGCAAGCGCCGTATGCCAGCGTCGCCAAGCAAGAGCTGCAAGTGGGACCCAACGATGGCCTGTTGGGTGCCGTCGTATTGCCGTCGCGCGCCGAGATACGTGGCCGCTTGCTGGATTCCGCAGGCCAGCCGGTCGTCGCGGCGCAGATTCTGGCCTCGCGCACCGATGCGCTGAGCGCCAACACCGGGCCCATCGCCACGCAGGCCGTGATGACCGACGTGCCGCAGGCCATCACCGATTCCGCCGGTCGCTTCGTGATCTATCTGGATCCAGGCGATGTCGATCTGGAGTTCGTGCACCCAAGTGGTCTGCAGGCTCGTTCGTCGCTGGACAACCTGCGCGTTGGCAGCAGCAGCCAGGACCTGGGCGACATCATGCTGCCGCCGGTCACGCTGGGCACGCTTGATGTGACCTCGCCATCCAGCAGCCCCGTGGTCGATGCCAAGATTCGCATCTTCGAGCTACCCGATACGCAGCAGCGCCTGGGTGTATCGTGCGACGGTACGACGCCTTGCTCTCGCACTGGCAAGCTGCGGGCCGAGGCCTTCACCAGCCGCAGCGGTCGCGCGCAGTTCCTGCTGCCGGGCGGCAAAGCGCGCCTGGTCGGGCGTTAAGCAGACGCAAGCCGGGACGATCCAGGCTTCGTTCGATCGTCCCGCAGGCGGGCAGGTCGCAGGTCTGATTCTGCCGAGCTTGCCCTGATTCCCGTCGGTTACGGCCCGGCCCGGGGCCCCGCGTGGGCTGTGTTTGTTCGTGCGCCGTTTTTCCGATCGCGCTTGCTCTTTTGTGGATGGTCTGCGCCGGGCCTCGCTGCGATAGAATCCGCGCATGCTCACGTCGTCCCCTGCGCAGACTGGCTGGCCGCGCGTACGCAGGATCGTTGCTTGTGCAAAACGCCGCCTCGGGGAGCCATCGTAATGGGGCATCCCCGCGGAATGACAGGCAAGCAGCGGCTGTCGGCCGCCGAACCCGAAAGCGCTGCGCCGATGCTGCGCCGCGTGCGTCGCTTGACCGCAGGCCTTGTGCATCACCGCGCGCCCACGTGGTCTGCCGACGGGCGGCGGCTGGCCTTTCTGATCGGCGAGGGCGAATCGGCCCACTGGGTGGTCACCGATCGCAAAGGGCGGCTGGCTCGCGTGCTTGGCGGATCCGCCGAGGGCCGGGCCTCGTTTGCTCCCGATGGCTCGCTGGCTTACGGGCGATCGGTCGGGGCCACTCGCGAAATCTGGCTGCTGCCGGCGCTGTCGGGCCTGTCGGACTCAGGGGCCGCGGGGACGGGTCGACGCCTGCTGGGCGGCGATGGTCGGCTGTACTGCGATCCGGCGTTTTCGCCCGACGGTCGCTACCTGGCCTATGTCGCCGACGATGGACAGCCCGGGACGGCTCGCCGTCTGTGGACCTTGGATCTGCAGACCGAAGAACATCGGCTGCTGGTCGCATCCCTGCCCGGACCGGATACACCGTCGTGGCTTGCCCATCCAGCGTGGTCCCCACAGGGCAACGCGCTGTACTTTGAAGCCCGCACCTCGTCCGGCGAAGCCGTCTTTGTCCTGCCGCTAAAGTCGCCGCTGCAAGCATCTGTTGGGTCGCCACGCCGCCTGACCGAAGGGGGCCATCGCCACCCGGCTCCGCTGTCGGATCAGGCAGTCCTGTGTGAACGCAGGCGCGCCGACGGCGGCGGCGAGCTGGTCTTGCTTGAGCATGGCTTCGCCCAATCCAAAGCTGGTGGGGATGAAGCGGCCGCCGTTCGACACACTCCGCTTCGGTTTGACAAGGCCAGCGACATCTTCGAAGGGTGCGTGTACGACCCCGCCGTTGTCTGTGGCAAGCGCGGGTGCTGGCTGGGCTTCGCTGCTCCGTCGCAGCGAAGCGAAAAAGAGCCGTCCCGCAGCGATCTATTTGCGGCCCGTGTGCAGGGGCTGGGCGGACTGCATCTCCTTCACCCGAAACGCTCGCAAGCCGCGCGGTCCGGAGCGCGCCACACAGGAGCCGAGACCCCATGAAGATCGCGGCGATCGATGTCGGCACAAACTCGTTTCATCTGCTGATCGGTCAGGTCAGCGCCGACGGTCAAGTGGTTCCGATCGAGCGCGCCAAAGACATGGTGCGGCTTGGCGATTCAGCGTTTTCAACCGGCGTCATTTCCGCTGAAGCGTTTGCCCGCGCCGGAGATGCGCTGCGCAACTTCAAGCGCTTGGCCGAACGTCATCACTGCGATGGCATCGTCGCCGTAGCGACCAGCGCGACCCGCGAAGCGGACAACGGCGGCGACTTCGTCCGCGCCATGCGCGACGAGACCGGGATCGATCTGCAGGTGATCAGCGGGGAAGAAGAGGCGCGCTTGATCTACTTGGGCGCGCGATCGGTCCTGCCGCTTTCCAGTCGGCGCGGCTTGCTGGTCGATATCGGTGGCGGATCGGTCGAAGTGATGGTCGGCGACTCGCGCGAGCTGTATTTCCAGCGCAGCTTGAAGCTGGGCGTGCTGCGCCTGCTTTCGCATCTGCGCGGCGATCCTCCGTCGCAGGACGATCGTGCGCACTTGGCGGAATTTTGTCATCGCGCGCTTGAACGCGTGGCGGCTCCGATGCAGCGCATCGGCTTTGACTTTGTCGCGATCAGCGCCGGCACCGCCCGCGCGATCTATGAGCTATGCAATCCCAGCGCGCCGCTTTCGCGTCCGCCAGACGGGGATCGCGTTGAGCGCAGCGGCAGTGACCGCAGCGACCGAAACTATCGAAACGACCGAAACGATCGAAACGACCGCAGCGACCGCGGTCGCATCGTGCGCTTCGCCGATGTCTATGCGCTGGAACAGCGCCTGTGTTCGCTGAGCAGCGTCGATCGCGCCCGCATCCCCGGCCTGGACGCCCGCCGCGTCGACAGCATCATCACCGGCGTCATCCTGGTGCGATCGCTTCTGGAAGTCTTTCACGCCGATCAGTATCAGCTGTGCGAAGCAGCGCTGCGCGAAGGGCTGATCCACGACTACGCCGCCCGAAATCGACCGGGCATTCAGCTGGTCGACGAATTCCCCGATCTGCGACGGCGATCGGTGGTGACCTTGATGCGTCGCACGCAAGTGCGCGAGCCGCATGCCTATCACGTGTCGCGCCTGGCGCTGGATCTGTTCCGCGGTCTGCGTCCCCTGCATGGGCTGCCAAACGCCGACGGAGAGCTGCTGGAATTTGCCGCCCTGTTGCACGACATCGGCTTTTACATCGCGCCCAGCAAGCACCACAAACATGGGCAGTACTTGATCGAAAATGTCGGCTTGGCTGGCTTCACGCCCGACGAGATTTCGCTGTTGGCCCAGGCGGTGCGCTATCACCGCAAGTCGACGCCCAAAGACACGCATGAGTCCTTCGGCAAGCTGTCCGATTCGTTGAAGCGGCGCATTCGCATTCACGCCGCGCTGCTGCGGGTGGCCGATGGTCTGGATCGCACCAACCGCCAGCTGATTCGCAGTGTGCGCTGCCGCATCTTGTCGCGCGATGTCGAACTGGTGCTGACGCCAGCGCCTCCCATGGCGGGCGACGACACCGACATCGAACTGGAGCTATGGTCGGCGCGCCGCAAGGCGGACCTGCTGGAAGAGGTCGTGCGGCGCAAGGTTCGCTTCTTGGTGGCTTCGCCGGCGCCTCAGCTGCCGATGGACGAAGACGCGACCAAGTAGCGGGCGGCGTTCGAGTCGCCGCTCGTAATCTGCTCTGCCGTCTTGCCGTAGCGTCGCTGACGGCTGGCGAAGTCACCCAGTGAGTGTGCGAAGTCGTTTGCCGAAAACGCCGGCCACAGGCGATCGCTGAAGAAGAATTCGGCATAGGCCGACTCGAAGATCAGGTCGTCGCCCAGTCGGTGCTCGCCGGCTCGACAGCCGGTGTACAGGATCAGGTCCGGGTCTGGCAGATCCACCGTCGGCAGCGATGATCGCAACAGCGATTCGTCCAGTCGATCCGGATCCATCAGGCCGGCCTGCACCGCTTTGGCCAGCTTCGCAATCGCGGTGACGATGTCGCGGCGGCCGCTCTGTCCCAGGCGCAGGGTGACGACTAGCTCGTCGCCGCCCGACCACAGATCGCGAGCGGTCCACGCCTGGCGGTCTTGGTTCACGGTGGCCGACGGATGCAGCGGGACCTCGGGGTTCAGTCCCAGCGGCCGAACCGGAATCATGGGATAGGTCGGCAGCTCTGCATGTTCGCCACAAAAAGTCAGGTAGCGAACGTGGGCAGACGCAGCGGCGCGGGCGATGTTGCGGGCGACGGCCAGACTCTCGCGCTGTGCTTCGGCCAGCGGGCGCTGTTGCTCGACGGCCCAGCGCGCGGTTCCGTTCATGACGACGACGACATGTCTTGCGTTCTGCATGGGAAACTAAGCTCTGACGAAAAACTAGAGCTTCCCCCCGGCTGCGAGGATGAAGCTGCGGCGAATCTTATGGGAAGAATCCATGAAGTACAGCCAGAAGAGCAGCCACTCGCCAGGCACCCCGACGTGATCCGCCGCTCCCCGGCGTCCCATGTCTCTCCATCGTTCCTGTGGTTCTGGTTGTTCCCGTCGTTCGCCGTCGTTCGAGATGCTTGACGCAGTGGGGGGTTCCTGCGGACCATGCAGAAATGGCCAGATTGGGCACTCTGCTTCTCTTCTGTCTGTCGTCCGTGCTGTGTGGGGTGACGCTGCTGTGCGGTGGCTGCGGCCCAGACAATCGCTTGGGGCTCAGCGTGGGGCAGGCCCTGGTCGACGGTCCGATTCGGACCTATGCCAGTCAGCAGGCCATGCAGGTGGCGCTGTCGGCGCGTTCGCTTTCGCTGGCCACGCCCCAAGACATGGGGATGCCGCGGGATCGGCTGGCGGCTCGTGAGCACTGGCTGGCGGCTCGCCTGGCGTACGATCTGGGATCCGCGTTCTTCTTTGTCGCGACACCGGACTTGAACCAAGCCCTGGATGGCCGCTTCGACGATCGCTTGGCGACCAATGGGCTGCGTCAGTTAGAGCCACTGCTGTTCGCCAACACCCCGCCCGATGCGGTGCGCTTGGACCGCCTGGGACAGTCGCTGCTCCAAGCGGGAGTGGCGCTTTCCAATGCCACGCCGAACCCGGCCAACGCGGTGACTCTGTCGGCGTTTCTGGGCAGTCTTTCAGCGCAAGCGGCCGTCGCAGCCACCAAGCTGGATGGATCCGACAGCCCGTATGCCGGCGTCTCGCATCGATCGATCGAACACAACCTGCTGGGCCTGCAGGCGATGTATCTGGCGCTGGCCCCAGCCGTCGAGAACGCCGATCCCGATCTGCATGCTCGCATCGTCGGCCTGCTGACCGCGCTGCTGTCGCAGGTGCAGGGCGTTGCCGGCGTCGACGGGGTGGTAAACAAGGTCGCGTTCCTGCGTTCCTGCGGAGACTTAAGCGCCGCGTTCTTGGCGATCGGCACGGCCTTGGGTCTGTCGGTAGCGGCGCCGGTCGATGTGACGTAGTGGCGACGAGGCCAGACCAGGCTTCGCGGACCTCTTTCCTGCGTGGTGACTCGCTGATGCCCGACTTTCTTCCCTGCCTGCGTTTCCTTTGTGGCTCGTGTCTGCTGCTGGCTGCAAGCGCGCATCCGCTGTGGGCGCAGAGCGCGCCTCCTGCCGCCGAAGCTGCTCCGTCGGTTGGTGCTGCAGCCCCGGTGCAAGGTGCATCAAAGGTCGGCGAAGCGGCTGCCGGTGCGCAGCCAGTTCCGGCGACCCCTGCAACCCCGGCGGCTTCGGCGAATCAGGCGGGGCCCGTCATTGTCTTGGCGCCAGATCAGGACTCTGCAGCTGCCACAGTGGCTCCCGCGGGCCCGGTTTCGCCCGCTGCCAGCGTTAGCCCTGCCACCGGAAACAGCGACGACGAAGTGCCGATTCAGTCGCCGATTGTGCTGTCCGATCAGCCGCCGGCTGCGGTGAAAAAGAGCGGCTTTTTAGCGCTGCCTCGTCAAAGCCAGATCGACGTCGCGCTGGATCCACGCACCAACAAGCTGCGCGGTGCTGCGGTGGGTGGTTATGGCGAGGCGGTGGTCAATGCTCCCGTCGGTACGGGGGCGGGCCCGGCCACCGCGGATCTGCGCCGAACGATCCTGTACTTCGGCTTCAACTTCACCGATCGCATCCGCTTTTTTTCCGAGAACGAGTTCGAGCACGCGCTGACCACGTC
>JAYRFD010001125.1:0-8567 GCA_041908565.1 Polyangia bacterium
ACCGTCGGCAAGAACTTCAGCTTGACGCCGATCGGTTCGCTGCGGTCCGGCGAGCGCAAGTCGTGGACCATCCTCCCGGGCACCTTCAGTACCGGCGGCACCCTGACCGACCTGTTGTTCTATGACCGCGCGTCCGGCGAGGCGCAGTTCTATCGGACCGACGGGACCGGCGCCCTGATCCCGATTGGGCCGCTTTTGACCGGCTGGCGAAGGACGCTGCAGATCATCCCGGGCCACTTCCGCACGACCAGCACGACCACCGATCTGCTTCTTTACAATCCGGCCCGCGGCGAAGCGCAGTTCGTGGCCACCGATGGCCTGGGTGGCATCTCGACCTTCGGCAGCAAGAGCGCCGGCTGGCGTCGGACCTGGCAGATCATTCCTGGCAATTTTGGCGGCACCAGCGGCTGCACCGATCTGCTTCTGTACGATCCGGCGTTGGGGGAAGCCCTGTTCTGCGCCACCAGCGGGACGGGTGGGATCAACCCCTTGGGCGGTGTGCAGTATGGCTGGCGCCGCACGTGGAAGATCATCCCGGGCAAGTTCGGCAGCACCAGCGGTCGCACCGATCTGCTCTTTTACGATCAGACCACCGGGGAAGCGCAGTTCTCTGCCAGCAATGGCACGGGCGGCGTAACGGCGATTGGCACCGTGATCAGCGGCTGGCGCAAGACCTGGCAGATCTTCCCGCTTATGTACAGCGGGGACAGCCACACCAGCCTGCTGCTCTTCGATTCGTTTGCCGTGGTCCCGTAAGGAATCGGACACGCTCCGGGGCTGCCGCCGTGAGGCATGCGGCCCCGCCGTTCCTTCTGAACCTGCAGACCGTTCGCTAGTACGACTTGGTCATTTGGCGGATTCGCTGTCGGTAGCCGCGCTGCCATCGACTCCTCCGCGCGAGTTCCGCAGGCCACGAAGTGCGGTGCGCTTACATCGCCTCGACCGTCGGTGCCGAGGACTGTCTGAGCCCGGAGGAGTCGATGGCAGTGAGGCGATCAGTCCTGTGAAGTGAGCAAGTCAGACTAGGCCGTCTTGCGCTCGGCGGGGCTCAAGTGGTGCAGGCTCTGCAGCGTGTTGGCCAGGTGGCGCACTTCTTCCAAAAGGGGCAGGCCGGCTGGCGGGGGCTCGGGCTCCTGCGGGCTCTTGCGGGTCGCCGCGGTCAGCACGCGCAGCGTCGACACGACGCACTGGGCCAGCGCATCCAGGTGGTAACCGCCTTCCAAGATCAGCCCCAGCCGCGGCTGCACGGAAAGCAGCGCCACGACCATGTGCGCGTAGTCGGCTTCCAAAAGCGACATGCCCGCCAGGGGGTCGCGCGCGTGGGCATCGAAGCCGGCCGAGACCAAGATCACATCGGGGGCAAAGCGCTTTAGCACCGGCACCACGATCTTTTCAAAGACCAGGCGGTACTCTTGCCCGGCAGAGCCCTGCGGCAGCGGGATGTTCACCGTCGTGCCGGCGTTCAGAGCTTCACCGGTGACGGCGGCCGCGCCGGTGCCGGGATAGAACGGATACTGGTGCGCGCTTACGAACAGGATGTCGGGGTTGCCGCTGAAGATCTGTTCGGTGCCGTTGCCGTGGTGGACATCGAAGTCGACGATGGCGACGCGTCCGCCCTCGGCCCGTACGGCTGCTGCTGCTGCTGCGATGTTGTTCAGCAGGCAGAAGCCCATGGCCCGTTCACGGCAGGCATGGTGTCCCGGCGGGCGGACCAGGGCGAAGCCGTTGTCGCGCTGGCTGTGGTAGATGCGCCGGGCTAGCTCGATGGCGCCGCCGGCCGCGTACAGCGCCGCTTGGTACGAGCCGGGCCCATAGTACGTGTCGGGGTCCAGCCAGCCGCTGGCTGTCATCGACCCGGACCCCGGCCCCAGTCGGCGTTCCAGGTCGGCCAGATAGTCTTCGCTGTGGACGCGCTGTAGCTCTGCATGGGTGGCGGGTCGGGGCGGCAGCGACTGCACCTGCGGCAGCAGATCCGACGCTTGCAAGGCGCGCAAAATGGCGACGAGTCGCTCCGGTCTCTCGGGGTGTTCCCCCTGCGGGCGATGCTGCAAAAAAATGTCGTCGGTACACAGGTACGTCGTCACGCGCCTATCGTATCGCAAGGCAGCCAGCGTCAATCGCCAGACTTGCCTACTGTGAAACCTGAAAGATCTGCTTGAGGTGCTCGGCGGTCTTTTCCAGCTGCTGCTGGAAGGCGGCGGTGGCTTCGCCGGGCTCTTCGGCGGCCTTGTTGTGCAGGGCCATCAGCTTCAGCTGTTCCAGCATCTGCGGCAGCATCTGCGCGACGGTCAGCTCGCCCCGCACCATGCGCTGTCGCAGCTGATCGGCGGCTTCCAGATCGCGCGACAGGATGCTTTCGGCCTGGCGGTTCTGCCGCCGACCGTTGAGCGATCGCAGGCGATCGATGTCCTGCGACAAGGACAGCGAAGCCAGGGGCACGGGGTTTTTGGACAGCGACGGTCCCGCCGCGACGGGTGGTCCTTCGACTTCGGTGTTCTTGCTGAACTTTTCGATGAACTCTTTGACCGTGTTGATGGGGATGGCGAAGCCCAGGCCCTGCGATTCCTTGCGGATGAACGTGTTGATGCCGATGACCTGGCCGTGCATGTCCAAAAGCGGCCCGCCCGAGTTGCCGGGATTGATCGGCGT
This sequence comes from Polyangia bacterium, assembly GCA_041908565.1. Lineage (GTDB taxonomy): Bacteria > Myxococcota_A > Polyangia > Palsa-1104 > JAEUJZ01 > JAEUJZ01. The sequence continues at coordinate 2,650 of JAYRFD010001125.1, forward strand.
CTCGGTCTGCAGCGCGTCTTTGCGGATGGCGCTGATCGTGCCGCTGGTGAACGTCCAGGTCAGGCCGTGCGGGTTGCCGATGGCGACGACGTCTTGCCCGATGCGCAGCGCGTCCGAATCACCCAGGCCGATCGTCGGGTAGCTATTGACCAGCTCAGGCAGGCGGACCAGCGCCAGGTCGATGTCTTTGCCGCGCTTGGTGACGCGACCGATCAGCGGCGAGTGGTTCTTCACGTACTCGCGCAGGTTGGTCTCCAGCGTGCGCTCTTTGGGGTTGTACATGTAGATCTGCACGGTGCCGGTGCTGGCTTCGACGACGTGGGCATTGGTGACGATCAGGCCGCTGCCGTCGACAATCGCGCCGCTGCCGATGCTGAAGCCATCGCGCGAAGGAATGACGATCAAGACCGTGGCCGGGGCGAGCTTGGCGAACAGCTCCTCCTTGCTCAAGGTCTTCAGCTTGGGGGCCTTGGCGGTCTTGCCCGGCTTGCCGGCCTCGCCGCCCTTCTTTGCCTCGGCCAAAGGCGGCGATACGAACAAGAGCGATCCCATCACCAAGCCGATCAGCGTGCGTCCCCAGCGCCGCGGCCTTGCCCCCCGAACCTGTAGACCTGTCATCTGAGTGCCCCTCAAGCTGGCCCAGGGTCATTGTATCGTGAACGCCCTCCGGCCAGAACGACTGCCCAAAGGACGGCCCAAACAAGGGCTCTCCCAGCCCGCACGATCGTCGATACCGCCGCCGCTCACCTCGCCAACGCTCACCTCGCCGCCATTCGCCTCGCCGCCGCTCACCTCGCCATCGCTCACCTCGCCACCGCACCTCTCGCCGGCGCTCGTCCCGCCGCTGCGCGTCCCTTGCCCTGCCGTCCCCGCTGCGAACCTGGGCCGCGGTTGCCACCTACATGCGCGTCCTTGTCCCCCCCTTCGCCAAGGCGCCGCCGGATGTTGCTGCGTGCTGCCTGCTCGACGAGCACGTGGGGGCTGTGCCCGCCCCGGCGAGTTTGTTAAAGTGAGTTCTTATGGCATTCGTGCGCGCTCGCGCATCTATCGGGGTAGGGGTCTTTATGTTGAACTCATCTGTGTGCCGGTGGCTGGGGGGGCGTCCGGCCGCGCTGGCGGCGGGGCTTCTGGTCGCTGGCCTTGTCGGGTGCGGTCCGGGTCCGCTGCGCAACCTGCAGCGCGGCTGCGATCAGGGCAGCGGCAACGCCTGCTTCAAGCTCGGCGTCGCCTATTACGAAGGCAAGGACGAAAAGGGCAGCGCCGTCGACCTGGACTATGCGCGAGCTCGCAAGGCCTTCGAACAGTCGTGCAGCCGCGAAAACGGCACCGCCTGTTACAACCTGGGCTACATGTTCGCCAAGGGCGAAGGCGGCCCGATCGAAAAGACCCGCGCCGTCGAGTTCTTCAAGAAGGGCTGCGAGCTAGGCGACAACACCGCCTGCACCAAGGGCGCCTTGGCCTATCGCGATGGCACCGGCGTTCCCAAGGACATGGAAAAGGCGCTGGCTCTGTCGAAGATCGGCTGCGATCGCAACGAAAAGGAATCCTGCGAGCTGCAAAAAGCGCTGGCCACCACGCCCGATGCCAGCGGCCTGACCGCCGAAGTAAAGGGCCTGATCGCCGGCTGCGATGGGGGCAATGCCGATTCCTGCTTTGAGGCCGGCGTGCGCTTCGACGATGGCAAGGGCGTGCCGCAGAACAAGGAACGGGCCGCCGTCGCTTACAAGGTCGCCTGCGAAAAGGGCGACCTGCGCGGCTGCCACAACCTGGGCGTCATGCAGATCGACGGCGAAGGCATCCCGCGCAACGTCGGCAGCGGCTTCCGCAATCTGGACCAGGCCTGCACCAAGGGGCTGAAGAAAAGCTGCGAAGTCCTGGTCGGCAAGCTGACGCGCGCCTGCATGCAGGCCAACGACGCCGACGCCTGCACCGTGATGGGTCGCTTCCTGATCAAAGGCGAAAAAGGCATGGAGTCGAACATCACCAAGGGGGTCGACTTCCTGCGCCGCGGCTGCCGCATGGGCGACAAGGACGGCTGCGAAGACCTGCGCAAGCTGGGCCTGGATCCTGGCTAGCGTGTCTGCGCGGTGGATTTCGCGTCGCTCGGGCTGTGCATCGGCGAAAATGAAGGGGCGATGCGGACGGTTTCTGATCCGCTCGTGATCAGCGGAATCCGCGGAACCTAGGATGCTCTCGACCCGCCTTCGCAGCATGTTGAAGCGGTCTCGCTGGGCCGGCGCTTTGTCCGGCGACCCGGCGGGGCTGCGGGCTGCGCGCGCGGCGTTTGTCGCGCTGGTCGTCTGTGCCCTGCTGTATCGGGTTCGGCTGGGCATTTCGCTGGGCGACAGCTTTACAAGTGAAGTCCCGCAGCCGCTGCGCGCCGTCCTGCGTCAGCTGGGCAGCGATGCGCTGTGGGTGACAGCCGTTTCGGCGGGGCTTTTGATCCTGGGACAGCTAGTGGCGCTGACCGGCGTACTAAGCCTGCACCGTCGCGTTACAGCGCTGCTGCGTGGGCTGGGCATGCTGGCGGTGGCCGGGGTCTGCCTGCTGTTCGGTGTGCTGGCGCAGAGCCAGCACGGCGTGTTCTTCGCGACGGGAAACGGCCTGAGCTTCGAGCTTCTGCGCGAGTCGCTGGAGTGGAGCGCGCTCAAAGAGATCATCACGCTGCTGTCGCCCTTTGAGATCTTCATCATCGTCGCGCCGCCGGTTCTTGCGCTGGGCTTTCTGGGGCTGCCGCGCCTTTTGCAGCGCGGGCTGGAAGCGGCTCTGGCGGCGGTGGCGGTCGTCGCGGTGGGAACGGCGCTGGTGCGCCCGGCGGCGCCGCTGCCCGATGCGCTTCTGCATCACCCGGTGGCCTATCTGGTCGTCGATCTGGCGCAGCGATCCATTTCCATGTCCGGTCCGCGATCGCTTCTGTCTGCTGCCAATGCGGCGGCCGGTCGGGAAGGCCAGACGCTAAACCCTGGCGCCCTGCTGGGCCCCGGACCAGAAGGCAGCGCCGACCCCAGCACCGACGATGCAGCGTGGCTGGGCAAGGACGGGGCCGCTTCAGCCGTCCCGGTCATGGCGCTGGGCAGCTCGCCGTTTGTCGTCGATCCGTCGCTGGGTCCGCGGGGCAAAAAGACCCTGCCGTCCGCCGCTGGCAAGAAGCCCTATCACATCCTGTACATCGTGATGGAGAGCACCGGCTTCGATCTGGCACTGCGTCCCCTGGGCTCTGCCGCGGTGCAGCGTGGCGACGACGTGGCCATGCCGTTTCTGCGGTCGCTCAGCGAACAGGGGCTGTTCCTTTCGAACCACTATTCGTCGGGCAATTCCAGCCCGCGCGGCATCTTTTCGCTGCTGTCGGGCCTGTATGTGTTGCCGGAAGTCGCCATCTTCGATGTCCGCAAAGACAATCACCTGCCGTCGCTGGTCAGCTATCTGGGGCCGCGCTATCGGCGCTTTTTGGTCACACCGGGCTCGCTGGACTGGTACTTCCCGCAGGGCTTCCTTCTGCACAGCGGCCTGACCGAGCTTTGGGGCTATCACGCGCTGCCGGTGCGCAAGATCGCCCCCGGTGGGCGGGCCCACGCGCGCGACGAAGCGGAATCGGTCAGCTTCTTTCTGCGCCGCCTGGATGAACAGCTGGCGACGGGATCGCCGGTGCTGTCGGTCTATTACAGCTTCGTCGCGCACTGGCCGTATCCCGACTACGGCCCGGCCACGCATGTCGCGCATCCCAGCCGACCGCAGAACGCGTACTGCAACAACCTGCGCTACCTGGATCAGCAGATCGAGCGCATCTACAAGCACCTGCAAGATCGCGGCGTGCTCGACGACACGATCATCGTCTTGGCCGGCGATCACGGCGAGGCGTTTGGCCAGCACCCGCACAACTACACGCACTCGCGCATGAGCTACAACGAAAACGTGCGCACGCCGGCCGTGCTGTTAAACCGGCACCTGTTTCCGCCGCGCGTGGTCACCGCGCCGACCAGCCACGTCGACATCGTGCCGACGCTGCTGGATGCCTTGGCGGTGCCGTACGACGCGTCGCGCCTGCAGGGCGAGTCGCTGTTTTCCGACTCCTTCCGTCGCAAGTACATCTTTTTCTACGGCAACGAAGACACGCTTAGCTCGGTCAGTGCCGAGGGCATGAAGCTGCAGATCTCGCTGCGCGATGGCGGCTGCTGGGCCTTCAACCTGCGCACGGACCCCGAAGAACGGCACCGCTTGTCGTGCAGCAGTCCGCCCGGGCAGCCCGGATTGCCCGCATTAAAAGAACAGCAGCAGGCGCTGCTGCAGTATCGCCGACATCAGCAGACGGCGCTGCGTCGGTACAACCAGGCTGCCAAGGCAGGGCTGCCGCTTCTGGCGGCTCCGACCGGGCCAGCGCGGGCTCCGCTGGTTGCGGCTGCGACTGCTGATTCGTCTGCGACTGCTGATTCGTCTGCGACTGCCGCGCTTGCTGGGACTGCTGCGAAGGACTCGCTGCAGCCGGTGCTGGCCCACGTGGCGACGCCGGCGCAACCCGATGCGGTCGCAGGATCGGGAGAGTCGCCGGTCGTCAGCGCATCCGCGTCGCCGGTCGTCAGCGCATCCGCGTCGCCGGTCGTTGGTGCGTCGGCGTCACCGGTCCGTGCGTCGGCTTCAGAACCGCCCGCCCACAAGGTCCAGGCCCAGCGCAAAGCCACCGGCAAGGTCGCGATCAAAGCGAAGCGTCGGCGGGCGAGTCTGAAGGGAACGGCGCAGCGCTGACACGCGCCCGCTGCTGACGGCACCGCTGGACGAGGCACTGCCCAGCAAGGCACCGCTGCGCTTGCGCAGCATGTGCAGCCCGATGCTGGCGCTGATCAGACCGGCGCCGATGCCACCGAGTGTCGTCGGCACCGCGAAGCGAATGGCGTCATTCCACGATCCGCTTTGGCCATAGCCGATGCCCAGCCCCAGCGTTCCGCCCAGGATCCCGCCGACCAATCCACCCAGGTCGATCAGCGCCACTTGCGAGCGCGTCAGGTTCTGCAGCCCCGGCAAGCGCGAGGTCGCAAGGCCGATGCCGACGCCGGAAAGCGTGGTGCTCAGCAAGATCCAGCCGCCCTCACCGCTGCGTCCGGTCGAGGGGTGACCGTAAAACGCGGTCTCGGGCCGTTGGCTGATGACGTAGGCCCAGCCCAGGGCGCCGGCCACGCTGCTCCACAGCACGGTGGTGTTGAACATGGCGATGGCGCCGGACGTCGGCTGCACGAAGCGATAGGCGGCTGCTCCCAGAGTGCCCCCGGCGACGCCGAAGCCGACGGCCAAGACGTGCGGCAGCGGGCCCTGCGGCTGCGTGCCCAGGCCCAGACCAAAGCCGATGATGGTGCCCCAGCCGGCCGATCCCATCAGAAGCTGCGCTTCGCGCGCGGGCATCTGCCAGCCGGCCAAGCCGGCCACGCTGGCCCCCAGGGCCGCCGGCAGCGCCGCCGCCGCCAAGGGCTTGTAGAACTCTTGGCGGGGCAGGGTCTCGATCTCTTCGCCCAGAAACAGGCGCAGGACCATCAGGCCCAGGCCGGCGCCGGCCACCATGCCGCCGATCGCCATGTCGACCAGGCCGCTGCGTTCCAGCCCGACGTGAAAGCGCAGCGGAGCGACGCCCGGCGACAGCTCCAGCGGGCGCAGCTGGGTCAGGTACAGGCGGCGCTCGACGCGCAGGCGATGATTGCCCAGCGCGATCGGTCCTTCATACGGCGTCTCGCCGACGAAGCGATCGTCCAGGTACAGGCGGGCCCGCGGCTCCGCCGTGATCGTCACCTGGCGAGGCAGCGGGCGCAGCTGGCGCGAAATAAACAGCGCCTGGCCGATGTGCGCGTCGAAGTCGAACTCTTCCGTGGCGTAGCCTTCGCGCTGCAGCTGCAGGCGGTACTTGCCGGCCGGAACCGTGATCAGATCGGGCGTGC
>JAYRFD010001126.1:0-2748 GCA_041908565.1 Polyangia bacterium
TCAGCGACCCGCGGATCATGGAACGGGCGTCGAAGCTGATCGACGACGGCTACAAGCGGCTGGTCGGGTTCGAAACGAAGGACAAGGGGTACGAGTGGTTTGGCGGCGTGCCTGCGCACGAGGCGCTGACGGCGTACGGGCTGCTGGAGTTTATGGACATGCGGGACGTGGCCGACGTCGACGGTGAGATGGTCAATCGCACGATGGTGTGGCTGCGTGCGCGGCGCGATGGCAAGGGCGGGTATCAGCGCGATCCGAAGTCGCTGGACAGCTTTGGCGCGGCTTCCCCGGAAGTGACGAACGCGTACATCACGTACAGCCTGACGGAAGCAAAGCAGACGGGGCTGGACGCCGAAGTCGATGTGGCGGCGCGCGTGGCCAGCGAGACGCGCGATGCGTATCTGCTGGCGCTGTCGACAAATACGCTGCTGAACGCGGGGCGTGCGCAGGCGGGGCGCGATGCGGCGAAGCGGCTGGCTGATCTGCAAGATGCGGACGGTGGCTATAGCAAAGCGGATCACAGCATCACGCGATCGACGGGGAACAACCTGCATGTCGAAACGACGGCGCTGGTGGTGTTGGCGCACCTGAAGGCGGGCGGTTTTGATGACAACGTGCGCAAGGCGGTCGAGTGGCTGACGGGTCACCGCGGGGGCTTTGGGGCGTGGGGCGCGACGCAGGCGACGGTGCTGGCGCTCAAGGCGATGACGGCGTATGCGACGGCGGCGACCCGCATGGCCAGCGATGGCTCGGTGACGCTGTTGGTGAACGGCGCGCGCGTGTCGACGCTGTCGTACGAAGCTGGCCACCGCGAACCTTTGGTCTTCGACAGCCTGGGCCAGTACCTGAAGCCCGGCAAGAACACGATCGAAGTGCAGTCGACCAGTCAAAGCCCGCTGCCTCTGTCGCTGGGCATCGAATACCGCGCGTTGACGCCGGCCACCAGCCCCGATGCCAAGGTCGATCTGCAGACGGCGCTTGAGCGCAATCAGGTGCGCATGGGCGAGTCGGTCCGCTTGAACGTCACCTTGACCAACAAGACGGCTGGGGGCTTGCCGATGACCTTGGCTCGCGTCGGGATTCCCGGTGGGCTCAGCTTCCAGACCTGGCAGCTAAAAGAGCTTCGCGACAAGGGCGCCATCGCGTTTTACGAGACGCAGGCTCGGCAGGTCATCCTGTACCTGCGCGAGCTAAAGCCAAGCGAAGTGGTCAAGCTGCCGATCGACCTGTTGGCGACGGTGCCGGGGACGTATCGCGCTCCCGCCAGCAGCGCCTATCTGTATTACAGCGACGACCACAAGACCTGGACCGACGGAACCCGCGTCACCATCGAGCCCTAACAGACGGTTTTGGGCGCGTCGCTCCGTCGATGCAGAGCAAAAAACGCCGCCGTCTTTTCTGCCCATCCATCCAAGCCTGTTCGTAAAATGCCGGCCGTTTCCCAACACCTTCGACGGAGAGATCCCATGCGCAAGGCCCTGGCCCTGATCTTCTGCTTGAGCATCCTGTTTATCGCGACGCGCGCCATCCTGGCCGAACAAGCCAAGCGCGCCAGCCCGCACGAACAAGTGTCGGCGGTCTTCGACGGAAAAAAGGTCACGATCGACTACGGGCGGCCGTCCAAGAAGGGCCGCGAGATCTTCGGCAAGCTGGTGCCCTTTGGTCAGGTCTGGCGCACCGGTGCCGACGAAGCGACGACGCTGACGACGGAAGCAAACCTGAACATCGGCGGCATCAAGGTGCCCAAGGGGACCTATACGCTGTTCACGCTGCCGACGGAAAAAGAGTGGACGCTGATCGTCAACAAGACGGTCAAGCAGTGGGGCGCCTATAGCTACGACCCAAAGCAAGATCTGGGGAGAGCCAAGATGACCGTCGCGGTGTCGCCGGCGATTGTTGAACAGTTCACTGTCGGGCTGGATGCGCAGGGCAAGGCGGGCACGCTGAAGCTGTCGTGGGACCGCACGGTCGCCAGCATTGCCGTCACGGCAGAGTAGAAAGCGGCTGCTTGGGGCGCCTGGCCGCGACGGGGATCGCGGTCAGATGCCGAAGCGGATCGAGACGCGTGGACCCACGGTCAAGTAGATCGGGATGCGCGCCAGGTCGGTCAGAAATGCGTGGTAACGAACCGCCACGCCCACCGACCAGCGCCGCGTGATCAGATAGTCGGCGCCCAGGCCCAGCGATGCGCCGACGTTGATGGCGTTCTCGATGGTGGGGGCTTTGCCGGTGACCGTGGGGTTGGTGCTGCGGTACAGGCCCAGGACACCGATGTTGGCTTCGAAGAACGGCACGATGCGCACGACATCCAGCGCATAAAAGACGCCGGCCGATGCATGCCAGGTGACCAGCTGGCCACCTGGGTCGCCCTTCATCGACGGATCCTCGGGCTCGATCGGCGACAGCGGATGCGCGGAGGCTCCAGCCAGAAGCTGCACGCCCACCGCGTCGGTGATGCCGTAGCTTAAGTGCAGGCTGCCGCCGCCGCCGTGGGCTTGTCGATCGTCGAGATACGTCAGGCCGTACTGCGGCTGCAGACCCAACGCAAACTCGCGCTGCTCGGCCTGCGCTGTCGTGGGGGCCAGGCCAAAGCCGGCCAGCCCAAGCACGACACGCAGGAACCACCGGGACGGCAGAGCAGGTCGGAACGCCATTTCGAGCTACTGCGTATCACGCTCTGCGCCGCCACGCAGCCAAAACCTCCCTGCGCGGGGATGCAAAAAGGGGCCAGCAAAAGGGGCCAGCAAA
>JAYRFD010001127.1:0-5487 GCA_041908565.1 Polyangia bacterium
AGCCCGGACGTTATGTGGTCACGGCGGAATTCGATGGCGGACGGCTGTCGACGCCGATCGTGGCGACGACTGCGGCCATCCGCGCAGTCACCGTCACGCCAAGCTTGCCCAAGGTGGCCAAGGGCCTGACCCAGCAGTTCCGCGCCGTGGCGACCATGACCGACGGCACGACCCAGGATGTCACCGGCGTCTCGGCCTGGTCGGTTCGCGACACCAGCGGCACCGGCATTGCATCGATCAACTCGGCGGGTCTGGCGACGGCCAAGAACATTGGCAAGGCCCGCATCAGTGCTCGCTACATGGTGACCAGCGGCTCGACGACGATGGAGGTCACGCCGGCGACGATCAAGTCCTTGAGCATCGCGCCGCAGAACCCCTCGATCGCCAAAGGCACCTCGCGCAGCTTTGCCGCAACCGGCGTCTTTTCCGACGGCACCATGCAAGATCTAACCAGCCAGGTCGACTGGGCGGTCAAGGATGTCATGGGCACCGGCGTGGCCAGCATCGACGCCAGCGGCACGGCCGTGGGCGAAGCCGTTGGGCAAGCGCTGGTCAGTGCGGATTTTGAAGGGACGATCGCTGAAACCACGCTGACCGTCACGCCGGCCTCGGTCACCGCTCTGCGCATCAGTCCGGTCTCGGCGCTGATCGCCAAAGGTACGACGCAGCCGTTCACCGCCACTGCCACCTTAAGCGACGGCAGCAGCCAAGACGTCAGCGCCGTTGCGGCATGGACCAGCCTGGACATCAGCGGCAGCGGAGTGGCCAGCGTCGACAGCAGCGGCTTGGCCAAGGCCAACTCGGTCGGCATGGCCAGCATCGCCTGCGCCTATCGCGGCTTTGCGGCCACGGCGACGCTTGAAGTGTCGCCTGCGACTGTCACCGCCATCGCGGTCACGCCCTCGACGGCCAGTGTTGCCAAGGGACGCAGCCAGAAGTTCGTGGCCATGGCGACCTACAGCGATGGCAGCAGCGGCGACGTCAGCAATAGTTCGCTTTGGCAGGTCAGCGATGTCATGGGCAGCGATGTCGCGGCCATCGACGCACGCGGCAGCGCGCTGGGCAAAAACCCCGGGCAGGCTCGCATCTTGGCCACGCACATGGGCAAGACCGGCAGCGCTTTGTTGACCGTCGGACCCGCCTCGCTGGTCGAGGTCGTCGTGTCGCCAGGCGGTGCCAACATCGCCGTCGGCGCCACGCTGAGCTTCAAGCTAAACGGCCTGTACAGCGACGGAACAACGGTGGACTTCAGCAGCATGGCGACCTGGAGCATCAGCGACATCGCGCCCGCCACCGGCGTCGCCACCATCAGCAGCACCGGCATCGCCACCGGCAAAAGCAAAGGCAGCGCGACGGTCAGCGCGGTGTACATGGGCTTCCGTGCGCAGGCGACGCTGAACGTTGGCCTAAGCCGCGGCGTCTGTTCCACAGGCGGCTGGTGCTGGCGCAACCCACTGCCCCAGGGCAACTACATGCCGTCGGTGTGGGCGGTCGATGCCAACACCGCGTGGGCGGTCAGTGACTTCGGCGTCATCCTGCGCTGGAACGGCGCCACCTGGGACCAAGTGCCCAGCGGCACCACTCAGAACCTGCTGGCCATCTGGGGCCTGGATCGCAACAACATCTGGGCGGTCGGCGTCGGTGGCGCCATCGTGCGCTGGAACGGCAGCACCTGGGCTGTGCAAAGCAGCGGCACGACGCAGAACCTGTCTGCCGTCTGGGGCTGGAATGCCAGCAACGTCTGGGCGGCGGGCGCCGGCGGCACGATCCTGAAGTGGGACGGCAGCGCGTGGACGGCGCAGACCAGCGGCACGACTTCGTACCTGCGAAGCATCTTCGGCACCAGCGCCACCAGTGTCTGGGTCGTCGGCCAGAACAACGCGATCTTGAAGTGGGACGGCAGCGCGTGGACGCCGCAGACCATCACGTCGCCATTTCCGCTTGCGGTGTACCTGCGCGGCATCTGGGGCACCGATGACAAGAACCTGTGGGCCGTGGGTGACTTCTCGCTGCTCGCCCCAGAGGGCTTGCTGTTCCACTACGACGGAACGGGCTGGACTCTGGACGGCTCGGGCCTTTCATTAAACGGCATCCGCATGCGCGGCATCTGGGGCACCGATGCCAGCCGCATCGTCGCGGTCGGAGACGCAGGCACCATCCTGCAATGGAACGGCAGCGCGTGGACCAAGCAGACGTCGCCCACCAGCAACAACCTAAACGGCGTCTTCGGCGCCAACGCCAGCAACATCTGGAGCGTCGGCGACCGCGGCACCATCTTGAAGTGGGGCCTTGGCGGCAGCATCACACCGCAGTCCAGCGGATCGACATCGACGGTGACATCGGTCTGGGGCAGCGATTCCAGCCACGTCTGGTTCGTCGGCTACGGCGGCCAGATCTTGTTCTGGAACGGAGCCCGCTTGGAAACGCAAGCCAGCGGCACCACCGAGATCCTGACGGATGTCTGGGGCACCGACGCGCGCAATGTCTGGGCCACCGGCGACAAAGGCACGCTGCTGCGCTGGAACGGCACGGCCTGGAGCCCCGTCACCAGCGGCACGACCCAAGCGCTAAACGGGGTCTTTGGCACGTCTGCAAGCAACGTCTGGTTCGTCGGTTACAACGGCACGATCCTGCGCTGGGACGGCAGCGCCATCGCCAAAGTGACCAGCCCAGTCACGCAGTACCTGACCAGCGTGTGGGGCAGCAGCGCCAACGACCTGTGGGCCGTCGGCTTCGGCGGCACCGTCCTGCACTGGGACGGTGCCAGCTGGACCAGCCAGATGTCGGGCACGACGTCTGATCTAAGCCGCGTGCTGGGCACCAGCAGCAACAGCGTCTGGGCCGTTGGGTACGGCGGCCGCATCTTGTTCTGGAACGGCTCGACGTGGTCGGCCCAGACAAGTGGATCAACGCAGTTCCTGCAGAGCATCTGGGCCAGCAGCGCCAGCAATGTCTGGGTGTCGGGCGACAGCGGCACCCTGCTGCAGTGGAATGGCTCGACCTGGACGCCCCGCAGCAGCGGCACAAGCTCGACGCTGTTCGGCGTGTGGGGAAGCAGCGCCGACAACCTCTGGGCGGTCGGCAACAACGGCACCATCCTGCAGTCCTCGCCGTAGCCCATCGCCCGCCGCGGCGGCTAGCCGGTAGCTAGATCGATCTGCATGTCGGCGCATGGACCGATCTAGCGAGGGGGTAGGGATGGCATTATGTTCCTTGCTAAAGGACGGTCCCCCATGATCACCAAGGAGCTACAAGCGACGCTCCTCGCGGCCCTGAGCGAAGCGCGCAAGCGCCGACACGAGCACTTGTGCGTCGAGCACATCCTGTACTGCCTGACCAACGAACAGACCGGGGGCCGCATCCTGCGTGCCTGCGCCGTCGACGTCAAACAGCTCCGCAAAGAGCTGGACGAGTTCTTCCAAGAAAAGCTCACCGCCCTACCCGAAGGCGTCGATCGCGAGCCCGAGCAGACGCTGGCCATCCAGCGCGTCCTGCATCGCGCCATCATGCACATGCAGTCATCCGGCAAGGCAGAGATCGACAGCGGCAGCGTGCTGGCCGCGATGTTTCGCGAAAAGGACTCGCACGCCGTGTACTTGCTGCAGAAGCAGGGCGTGCGCCGCCTGGACGTCATCAACTTCCTGTCGCACGGCATCCGCAAGGAAGGTGCTGCCGACGAAGAAGACGACGATCACAGCCTGGCCGTGGCGCGTGGTGAAAGCGGCGGCGAAGAAGAAGCCGAAGGCGTCGAAGAAGGCGAAGAGGGCGAAGGCAAAGGCCGCAAAAAGACGCTGCTGGAAAAGTACACCGTCAACTTGGTCGAAGAAGCCAAGGCCGGGCGCATCGATCCCTTGGTTGGCCGCAGCAACGAGATCACACGCACCATCCAAGTCCTGTGTCGCCGTCGCAAGAACAACCCGCTGTACGTCGGCGATGCCGGCGTCGGCAAGACCGCACTGGCCGAAGGCCTGGCCTGGAAGATCGTGCGCGGCGAAGTGCCCGAAGTGCTCAAAGACGTCACGGTGTACTCGCTGGACATGGGCGGCCTAATCGCCGGCACCAAGTTTCGCGGCGAGTTTGAAGAGCGCCTAAAAGGCGTTGTCACGGCGCTGCGCAAGCAGCCCGGCAGCGTGCTGTTCATCGACGAGATCCACACCATCATCGGCGCCGGCGCGGTGTCCGGTGGATCGATGGATGCATCGAACTTGCTAAAGCCCGCGCTGGCAGCGGGCGAGCTGCGCTGCATCGGCTCGACGACGTTTGAAGAGTACAAGTCGGTCTTCGAAAAAGACCGCGCCCTGGCCCGTCGTTTCCAAAAAATCGACGTGTTGGAGCCATCGGTCGAGGAAACCTTCCAGATCCTAAAGGGCCTGCGATCGCGCTACGAAGAACACCACGGCGTTCACTACACCGATCCAGCGCTGCGCGCCGCCGCCGATCTGGCCGCCAAGCACATCAACGATCGCCACCTGCCCGACAAAGCCATCGATGTCATGGATGAAGCAGGGGCTGCCATGCGCCTGTCTCCTCCGTCGGGACGCAAGCGCACGGTGCGCCCGGCTGATATCGAACAGGTCGTCGCCCGCATGGCCCGCATTCCGCCCAAGACCGTTTCGGCCGATGACAAGACGCAGCTGCAGAACCTGGAACAAGAGCTGAAGAAGGTCATCTACGGGCAGGACGCGGCCATCGATTCGCTGGTGACGGCGATCAAGCTGTCGCGATCCGGCCTGGGCAGCCCCGAAAAGCCGGTTGGCTGCTTCTTGTTTTCGGGCCCCACCGGCGTCGGCAAAACCGAACTGGCCAAGCAGCTGGCCCGCGTCCTGGGCGTCGAATTCATCCGCTTCGACATGAGCGAGTACATGGAAAAGCACACCGTGTCTCGCTTGATTGGTGCCCCGCCCGGCTATGTCGGTTTCGATCAGGGCGGCCTTTTGACCGACGCCGTGCGCAAGACGCCGCATGCCGTGCTGGTGCTCGACGAGATCGAAAAGGCGCACCCCGATATCTACAACGTGCTGTTGCAGGTCATGGATCACGCGACGCTGACCGACAACAACGGTCGCAAGGCGGACTTCCGCAACGTCGTTTTGGTCCTGACCACCAACGCCGGCGCGCGCGAGCTTCAGCAAGGCTCGATCGGCTTCGCGGGGGGCGCAGGCACATCGAAGTCGCTGGACAAGACGGCGATCGAGCGCACGTTCAGCCCCGAATTCCGCAACCGCCTGGATGCGTGGATCACCTTCCACTCACTGGCTCCCGACATCATCCGCAAGGTGGTCGACAAGTTCGTCGCGCAGCTTTCCGAACAGTTGAAGGAAAAGAAGGTCGTGCTGGAACTTTCGCCCGCCGCCAAGAGCTATCTGGCCGACAAGGGCTACGACCGGCTGTACGGCGCGCGTCCGATGGGTCGCCTGATCCAAAACGAGATCAAAAAGCCGCTGGCCGAAGCGCTGCTGTTCGGCGCCTTGCAGGGCGGTGGTCACG
>JAYRFD010001128.1:0-2424 GCA_041908565.1 Polyangia bacterium
CATCCCTGTGGCCAACATGCGTCGCCTTGGCGTGAGCAGTCGTGGTTTACTGATACAGATGACACCAGCGCGTTCTCGCCTGCTGTTCTCTGAGCCGGGTGTGTTTTTGGCGCAGCTTGGCCAAGTGATTGTCAGCTACTCGGATCCGTCGCGTTCACCCAGTGGCTGCTTTGGTCGCTATGCCAATGAGCTGGATCGCTTCCTGCGTACCTCGCGCGGTGAGTCGCTGGTCTGGGTCAATCAGTTCACGCACGCCAACGAGATGTCGCGCACCGATCGCCAGTTGATCGAAGCCGTCCGTCGAAAACATCAAGAGGCGATCGATCAATCGACGCTGCTGATGTGGATGATCTCGGACTCGACGATCTTTCGCGCGCTCTTGCGGGCTGGCTTCGTGCTGATGCGCGCGCCGTATCAGTGTCGGGTCACCGATTCGCTTGAGCTGGCCTGGCGCGAAAGTGCCAAGCTACTTCGCAACATCGACCCCGACGAAGGCATCGCCCTGCACCGCCAATGGATCGCCGAAGCCTCGTCGTTAGGGCGTGAAGCCGCTCCATCCGGGCGCAGCGCGTAGAGCGTGGTCGCGAATCGGTCCTAGCGTCAGACGCCATTCGGGCCAGCCATGGGTCCTGAAGGGGCGACACTGGTCGGGATCGCTGGCTGCGGCCGACCGATCGAGCGCGCGCGCAGTCAGGCCGCTCGACTTCCCGACGCGTCTGGCAGACCTGCAATCAGACGTGGAAGTCGCGGACCAGTGCTTGCTTCCGCTGCGCACGCAAAAGAGCCAGATCGACAAGACGGCTCAGTAGCTCGCGATAGGGGATGCCGGACGCTTCCCACAGCTTCGGGTACATGCTGACCGAGGTGAAGCCAGGCAGCGTGTTCACTTCGTTGAAATAGATACGCCCGTCGCGGCGATCCAGGAAGAAGTCGACGCGGGCCAGACCTTCGCAGCTCAGCGTGGAAAAGGCCATCGCGGCCAGGCGCTGCGCTTCGGCTTGCTGCTCGGCAGACAGCAGCGCAGGAATGCGCAGCGTGGCGCCCGATTCATCCAGGTACTTGGCGGTGTACGAATAGAACTCGTGCTTGTCGGCGGGGTTGATCTCACCGACGATGCTGGTCAGCGGCGGCTCGGTCGGATCCGGGTGCTCAAGAACAGCGACTTCGATCTCGCGCGCGTCGATCGCCTTTTCGATCAGCACCTTGCGGTCGTAGCGGAAGGCGTCATCGATCGCTGCGGGCAAGTCGGCGGCTGTCTTGACCTTGCTGACGCCCACGCTGCTACCACTTGCAGAAGGCTTCACGAAGCATGGATAGCCAAGCTCAGCCGCGACGGCGGAAAGAGTCGCCTGCGGGTTCTTCTTCCACGTCCCGGGATGCACGGTGACATAGGGCACGATGGGCAGACCGGCATCGCGCGCCAGGCGCTTGGCGGTCTCTTTGTCCATGCCCACGGCCGATGCCAGCACACCGCAGCCGACGTAGGGTACATCGGCTAGTTCAAACAGACCTTGGATCGTGCCGTCTTCGCACAGCGTGCCGTGCATGACTGGGAAGACCACGTCCAAGCGGGGCAAAGGCGCTGGCGATACGGCGCTTCCAGCGATGGGAACCAGCGCGGTTCCATCGGTTCCGTGGCTGGGCGGATTGGGCGGCAAAACGACGCTTGGGGCGTCTTTGAACACCGGCAGCGTGCGCGCGCCTTTTTCGATCAGCGACAGATCGTTCAGCAGCCAGCGTCCCTGCTTGTCGATGGCGATGGGGATCGGCTCAAAGCGATCGGGATCCAGGTTGCGCAACACGGAAGCGGCGGACTGCAGCGACACTTCGTGCTCGCCGGATCGACCGCCGTACAGCACTGCGACCCGCAGCTTGCGAGGAGACGTCGAGGGGTTCATGCGGACCCGCTAGTGATGGCGTGGAACTTTGTCGAGGTCGATCTGCAGCAGCGCTTCGCGAATGACCTGCGACTTGTTGGCCTTGCTGTGCCCGCGACGCTTTAGCTCGCGAACCAGGCCTTCCAGGCGATCGATGTCTTCGTTGTACAGCGAGATGCAGATGACCTTGTAGTGCGTCGGGCGCGGCTTGGCGGACTCGGGCTCGCCCTTGTCGAGCTTGGACCAGTCTGATCGCTCGGGCCGGTAAAAGCCGGTCAGGATGTCGTCGCTGGACAGCGGGTCACGGGCCAGGCCGCTGCGCGCGGGGCTTTGCGATGGGGAGGACATGGAAACGGACTCGGACTCTTTGGCGATCATCGTTGCGGCTCGCGGTTCAGATCGGGTTTTGGCAGGGCTTTGCGACTTGGGCGAGGTCTCGGCTCGGGGCATGGCTTACGCGTCGGCGGACGCCGCTTCAAGCTCGGCTGCCGCGAAGTGACCAGGACCGCTGGCCGACGGCATGCTGGGCGCGAACGAGCGGCGTCGC
>JAYRFD010001129.1:0-1867 GCA_041908565.1 Polyangia bacterium
GCGCCAGCGCCAACAGAGCCCGCGACTGCCCCGCATCGCTCTGCAGCGCCGCGCGCAAGACCTGCGAATCGCGACTGCCATCAATCAGCAGATCGGCCAGCGCCTGATCCATGTCATCGCCGCCCAGCGCGGTGTCCCCCGCCGTCGACATGACCGTGAAGATGCCGTCGTGCAGATCCAGGATCGAGACATCGAAGGTTCCGCCGCCCAGGTCATAGACCGCGAACTTGCCTTCCTTCTTGCGATCCAAGCCGTACGCCAGTGCCGCGGCCGTCGGTTCGTTCAGCAAGCGCAAGACATTCAAGCCAGCGAGTCGCCCGGCATCTTTGGTCGCCTGTCGCTGCGCATCATCGAAGTACGCAGGCACGGTGATGACGACACCATCCAGGATGCTCTGATCTTCATCTGGACCGCCCATGCCCGTCGACAGCTGTTCTTCGGCACACAGCCGCAGCCAGCGCAGAATTTCGGCGCTGACTTCAACCGGCGTCACGGCGCGCTGATCTTCGGCGACGCTCAAACGAACCACCCCAGGGCTTGCGGCATCGGGGGCGGCCAAGCGGTACTGCAGCAATCGACCTTGGCTCTGCTGTGCGGCGATCTCGTGCGGGGCACGACCCATCAAGCGCTTCACCGATGCGATGGTGTCGTGCGGATGACTGCTGGCCCGCTGCCGAGCCGGCTCGCCAATCAGCGGCGGACCGCTGCGTGGATAGCTGACCACCGACGGCAACAAACGCCCGCCTTGGGCATCGACAGCCAGGCAGCGCGGCGTCGCGTCTTCGACCACTGCAACCAGCGAATGGGTGGTGCCCAGATCGATGCCGACGACGCGTCCCTTGCAGGCAGCTTTGACCGGCGACTCGCCGGGCTCGGCGATCTGTAAAAGGCTCATACGAGTTCCTTGGAATGGAAGGACAGAAGGCGACTAGGCCGTCGCTTCGTCATGGGCCGCGATGTCGTCCAAGAAGCGCTGGTAATAGCGAAGCTTCAGCAGCGCATCGGCCAGCTGATCGAGCGTCGAAACATCCGCATTCCCCGACGGATCCAGGGCGGAAAAGCCGGCATCCAGGCGCTGCGTTTCGTGCGCCATGCGGGCCTTGATGTCGTTGCCGATGCGCGTCATACCCGCCGCATCGTTGCGCGCGCGCGCTTCCTGCAGTTCTTCGCGAAGTTCCAGCACATCGGCCAGAAAAAGAGAACCCAGCGTTCGCTTCTTGCCGCCGGCTTGCTCGGCCGCTTCCGATAGATCGATGCCGTGCAAGGCCAGCAGATATTCGGCGCGGCGCACATCGCTTTTCAGCACGCGATAGGCGTCGTTCAAGTCGGTTGCGCGCTGCAGAACCTGCGCTCGTTCCGACGCTGGCGCACGGCTAAAGCGATCGGGATGGCAGTGGCGCTGCTGTTCGCGATAGCGCGCTTCCAGCTCACCGCGATCGATGAAGTAGGTCGGCGCAAAGCCGAGCACTTCAAAGTGATTGCGACCGGCCAGCATCAAAACTGCACGCTATCCCCACAGCCGCACGAACCCTTGGTGTTGGGATTGTTGAACTTGAAGCCGTAGCCCATCATGCTGGTCACGAAATCAAGCTCTGTCCCGTCGAGAAACACGTACGACTTGGGATCGACGAACAGCCGTACACCGCCGTCGAATTCGAACACTTTGTCGACTTCCTTGGGGGCCGCGTCAGCCCACTCAAACAAGTACGCGAAGCCGGTGCAGCCGCCGCCGCGAATGCCGATGCGCAGACCCTGTGGCGTGCCTTTGCCCTCGCTCTCGCGCTTCTGCGCCAGGCGCTTGACCTCTGCGATGGCTTTGGGAGTTGCGGTGATCGACATGGCCGCTCCTGCACTACTGCTTTGCAAC
>JAYRFD010001130.1:0-4861 GCA_041908565.1 Polyangia bacterium
GAAGGACCCAGCAAGGGCCCGAAACGCCGGAAGCCCACGGCGGCCGAGGAAGCCGCGGCTGCCGTCGCTGCGGCTCCATCAAACGTGACGTCGGTGACCGTGCCCGAGCTGTACTTGGAAGATGGCGGCGGGGCAGGGACATCACCGCCCGCAGCGGCTGGCACACCACCGGGGCCAGGCGCGACGGTCGCAGCGACTCCGGGGACAACAACGACACCGGGCAGCCCGGGGCCGGCAGCTGGCCCTGGCCTGCAGACCGCGGATCCGAATCGAGCGGCTGCCGTGCTTGGTTCGACAACGCCGCCGGGCGCC
Source organism: Polyangia bacterium (assembly GCA_041908565.1). Lineage (GTDB taxonomy): Bacteria > Myxococcota_A > Polyangia > Palsa-1104 > JAEUJZ01 > JAEUJZ01. Next base: position 313 of record JAYRFD010001130.1, read on the forward strand.
GACCTGACAAGCCCTGGTCCCGACAAGATGCTGCCGCCGCCCAAGCCGTTTTATAGGCAGCCCTGGTTCTGGGGCGCCGTCGGTGGTGTCGTATCGCTGGGCATCATCACCGGAGTCGCGGTCGGAGTCGGGCAGGCCAACGCGCTGCCGTCCGAGATCCTCAAGCCAACCAAGTGAACACCATGAAGACCTTGAGCCTGGTATTGCGGATCGTGTGCCTGGGCCTGTTCCTGGGCTGCTTTGGCGCGGCCACCGGCTGCGGCACTCCCGAAAACCTGATCGTCGTCAACGTCAGCGGGTTAGAGCCTGCCATCACCGAGCTTCGCGTCACCCTGACGCTCGACGGCACCATGGCCAAAAACCCGATGCCGCCCAGCGACAATCCCGACATCACGTCGTTCGCGGTCTACAAGGACATGCGGCGCTTCGGGGTCGAAGTTCCCGCCGGCACCAAGCAGCTTGGCATCAACGTCGAAGGCCTTAGCACCGCCCGTGTCGCCCTGCGGACCGGCAGTACCACCGTCGATCTCGCGCAGCGCCGCGACGCCGCCATCACCCTCGCGAAGCAGTAGCGCCGCTTCGGCCACTGCATCTGCTGGAATCCTGCCATGCCTTCCGCCATCGATCGGCTGACCACCGCAGCACCAGAAAATCTGGAAGACAGTCTGCGGCTTGTGCTGTCGGCTGTACGTCCTGCGGGGACCGGTGATTCCGCTGCCGGCGCCGATGGCTCTGTCGTCGGTGCATGGTCCCCCGCAGCCTTGGTTGCGCTGCTGGGCTTTGATGACGAACGCGCCGATCTTGCAGGATCGGCCTATGCCCGCGTGGTGCTTGGGGATATGGCGGATTCGTCGGTGCGCGCGATGTCGGAAGCACAACGCGAGCGCTGCGAGATGACGCAGGTCTGCCGCAACGAACTTTGGGCGCGTGGGCTGTGCACGATGACTCGCACGATTGATCGGGGCGGACTGATCGGGGCGGTCGCCGTGGCCAGCGGCAGTATTGGCGACGCCAGCCTGGCCGTAGGCTGTGCCCTGGTATTGCCGGCGCCACGACCGATGGGCACGCAGCCCGCAGCGAGCGTCCCAAGCCAGCTATTTCATGAAGCGCCGGGTCGCGTGCTGCTGGCCATTCCGGCGGTGCGCTATGCCGACGCGACCCTTTTGGCTGCGTCGCATGGAGTGCCCTTGCTGCCGCTGGGACGCACCGGCGGGCGCGAGCTTGTGGTGCGAGCGACCGACGGAGACAACGCGTTTCGCGAGGTCCTGCGGGTCAGCGTGGCGGCGCTTTGTCCGCCGCCTGGGCCGTAGGCGGGCTCGACGGGGCGGTCGCATTGGCGGCTGAGGCGACCACCGCCGGCAGCGCATGCGCCGATCGTGCGGGACCAGCCGTCAGACGGTGTCCGGTGATCAGTCGAGCCCCGCGCTTGTACGTGAAGTACGAGTACGCCCAGTTGAACAGCACGGCGAAGCGGTTGCGGAACGTGATCAGGAAGAAGATGTGGACCGCCAGCCACAGCATCCATGCCATGAATCCGCCCAGCTTCAGGCGTCCGACTTGCGCCACGGCCGCCGCCCGTCCGATGGTCGCCATGCTGCCTTTGTCGACGTAGTGGAAGGGCTGCATCGGCTGCTTGTGCAGAACGGCCGCCAAGTTGCGCGCCACGTGCCGGGCCTGCTGCATGGCGACGGGGCTGGTCCCTGGCAGCGGCGATCCGCCCTGATGCAAGAAGCTGGTCATGTCGCCGATCGCAAACACCTCGGGATGATTCGGCAGCGTCAGATCGGCTTGCACCAAGATGCGACCGCCGCGATCGAGGGGAACCCCCAAGCCGCGCGTCAAGTCCGAAGCGCGGACGCCGGCGCCCCAGACCACCGTTGCTGATGGGATTTGCTCATCGCCCAGGAAGACACCCGACTCGTCAATGCAGGTGACTTTGGCGGCGGTGCGGACCTCGACGCCCAGGCGCGCCAAGTCTTGCGTCGCGCGCAGCGACAGCTTTTCGGGGAACGAGGCCAAGATGCGATCGCCCCCTTCCAGCAGGATGACGCGGGCCGACGCTGGATTGATTCGACGGAAATCGGCGGCCAGGACCACGCGAGCAAGCTCACCCAGCGCACCGGCTAGCTCGACTCCCGTGGGGCCACCACCGACGACGACGAAGGTCAGAAGTCGCTTCTGTTCGACCGGGTCGTGCATGCACTCGGCCGCTTCGAATGCGACCAGCACGCGGCGGCGAATCTCGATCGCGTCGTCCAGGTCCTTCAGACCGACTGCGTAGCGGGCCCACTCGTCGTGCCCGAAGTAGTGATTCTGGGCACCGGCTGCCAGGACCAAGTAGTCGTAGCGCAGGCTGTCATTTTCGGCGCCAACCAGACGCACCTCGCGGCTGGCCAGGTCCACAGAATCGACCTGCGCCAGAAGCACGCTGGCGTTGCGCTGTTCATGCAGCACGCTGCGAATCGGAGCCGCGATCTCAGCCGGCGACAAGCCAGCCATGGCCACTTGGTACAAAAGCGGCTGGAACAGGTGGTGGTTGCGGCTGTCGACCAGCGTCAGGTCGACCGGCATGTCCGCCAGGGACTGCGCACAGGTCAATCCCCCGAATCCACCACCGACGATAACAACATGCGGTCGGTCGGCCATGGCTCGTCCTTCCCCCGCGGATCCTGCGTTACCAGCGCGTCCACGGACCCCAGTTGTCGTCGACCGCGTTGTAGAAGAAGCGGCTGTTGTCGCGGGTCAGGACCAATAGGTTGGGACCCAAGCCCCACAGGTCGACGATGTTGCCGTCGCGGTCGATGTAGTGCTGCGTGGCGCTGGAAAAGACTCGGCCCGCTTCATCCAGGCCGTACCAGGTTTCGCCACGCGCGACGATCTTCCGCATCGATCCAGCGATGGGCTGCAGCTTGTTGTCCCACTTCTTGTTTAGGTAGCGAAACACCGAGCCTTCCGAGAGCACATACAGCACGCCCTGCGAGAACTCCAAGCCTGCCCGGTCCATCTTCACCGAGCGCGGAAAAAGCTGGCGGCTGCTACGACCGTCGCGGTCGGCGGTGATCACGCGACCGTCTTGCAGGATGGCGAAGATCTGGCCGCCGCCGGCCCGAAGGTGCGCGACCTGCGAAAGTCCGGTCAGGCGCCAGGACTTCCCGACGCTGGTCTCTTCGTACAGCATGACTTCGCGGCGTGCATCGGTTGCGTACAGAGTGCCCGTCAGATCGTCGATCGCGGCGACTCCGTGGGCGCTGGCCGGCACCATGCGATAGCTGGATCCCGCCTTCATCCAGACGCTGCCGTTGCGCTCGGTGATAAGCAGCGGGAAAAGATCGGCCACGGCCTTGCCCTTGCCGTCGCCGCCCTTGCTGATTCCCTTGATGATCGCGTTCAGCTTGTCGACCGAGTCAAAGCCGCTTACTACTGCCCGCCCACGACGGGCCATGGCGGCGACAAAGTCGCTGTGCAAGCGCAGAGCGATCGGCTTGTCGAAGTTCTGCGCCAATGCCGTTCCCAGACCGATGCGCAGTGCTTCCACGGCATTGCGTGCGTCGCTGGGGTTTTCGGGAATGCTCGGCGTCGACTGCGCAACCACTTCTCCGCCGACTCGACCAGCCAGCAGATCGCGGATCACTTCGACGGGACGGACGGCTCCCGAGGCGTGCAGGGCTTTGTCGGCGTAGATACAGACGCCCAGCAGGCGGCCACTTTGGCTTAGCAGTGGGGCACCGGCATGCTCAACGCTTAGTCCGGGGTCCACTTCGATCAGGTCCGGGCGCTTGATGTCGATGGTTCCACTCGTCATCGCCAGCGTCTGAGCACCGCGCGTGCGCAGCGCCACCACGTCAAGCCCCGGGTTTACGCCCTGCGTGTCGTTGACGTCCAGAAACGGGTACGACTTCTTGGGTGGCAGCACCGGCAGCTGCAGGTGCAGAAGGTGGTGTTCTGGATCGATGCGCACGACCGTCAGCTTCTGGGCCTGGTCCTTGTGCGCGCGCAGAAACATCAGCGGATCTTCGTCGCTGGCCAGCGACGGATCGTACAGAAAGCCCGAGATGCTGCCCTTTTCAACCCCCGACAGTAAGCGCGAATCCGTGACCACGTTGCCTTCGGGGCGGACGATGACGCCCAAGGTGGTGCGCCACCGATTGTCCTGGGTCGCGATCAAAAGTACCGTCGCTGGAGCCGCGCGACCGAAGACCTCGGCCTTGCTGAGCGCCGGGCCCATCTTCATGACCGGCACTGGCTTTCCGGCGTTCTTACCGACGGGTTTTGCTTCGCCGCTGGCAATCTTGCCGGTCTCTTTTGCTCCTTCTTTGCCGCCCTCTTTGCGAGGAGGAGCCTCTTTGCCCACGGGCTTGCCTGCTTCTTTGGCGACTTCCTTGTGAGCGGGCTTGCTGACCGCCTTCTGCGACGCTGCGTCGGGGGCCTGCGCGGGGGATCCCGGAACCACGGGGGGCGGCGGCGACGGCTGCAGCGGCTGTACCGCAAACTGCGCCTGGGCCTCTGGGGTCAGCCAGCCGAGCACGGCCCCGAGAACCAGAGCCGAGCA
>JAYRFD010001131.1:0-3298 GCA_041908565.1 Polyangia bacterium
CCGCAGCAGATCGAATTCCTTGGCCGTCGTCTCGACCTCGGCCCCCGACACCAGCAGCCGCCGACCCGCCAGATCGATCTTGATGCGCGCCCCGGGCCCCGACAGCGTGGGCCCCGACTGCCGACGCTGACGCTTGCCGCGACGCAGCCCGACCCGCACGCGGGCCAGAAGCTCTGCCAGGCCAAACGGCTTGGTGATGTAGTCGTCGGCGCCCAGCGACAAGGCCAGCACCTTGTCCGCCTCTTGATCCTTGGCCGACAGCACGATGATCGGCAGGTCTTGATCGCGGATCCGAAGCTCGCGAATGACGTCCAGACCCGAAAGCCGAGGCAGCATCAGATCGACCAGCACCAGATCCGGCAAGCCCGGCGCCTGCGCACACAGCCGCAGCGCCTCTTCGCCGTCTTCGGCCGCCTGAACTTCGTAGCCTTCGAGCTGCAGGTTCATCTGCAGCGCCTTGCGAATTCCCAGGTCATCTTCGACGACCAGGACACGATCTCCGCCGCCCGTCACTTGGCGCGCTCCCGCGCTCGCCGCGTGCTGCGCGTCATTTCGATGGGCAACAGGATGGAAAACGTCGCGCCTTGGCCTAGCTCGCTTTCGACAGAGGTGATGCCGCCGTGCGCCGCGACGATGTGATAGACCATCGACAAGCCAAGGCCCGTACCGGGAGGCTGCATGGCGACCTCGGGCCGGGTCAGGCGATAGAACTTTTCAAACACCCGCCGCTGTTCCGTCTTGGGGATGCCCGGGCCGTTGTCACTGACGGAAAACACGACGTGACCCGCCCGCCGGAAGCAGCGCAGCGCGATGATCTTCTGCGGCCCCGTGTACTTGTAGGCGTTCTGTAGCAGGTTCAAAAGCGCCTCGGTCACCGCCGCCGAATCGACGGCAATGGTCGGCAGATCGCCCTGCACTTCGGTGCTTAGCTTCACATCGTCCATGACCAGCTGCAGCTTGAACGCCGACAGCGCGGCATCGACGATGCGCGACGGAGACGCGTCCACCATTTGATAGCTGCGCTTGCCGGCTTCCATGCGCGCCCAGCCCAGCAGGCGATCGATCATCGCCGACAGGCGCGTCGTCTCGGTGGCCAGCGTATCCAGGGCCTGCTGGATCTTTTCCGGATCGCGCAGGCGACCGGACTGCAGCGCTTCGACAAACAGGCGGATGCTGGTCAGCGGTGTCCGCAGATCGTGCGAGACCTTGCTTACGAATTCGGTCTGTAGCTGAGCCACCGACGACTCGCGCCGCACGTAGGCCACCGTCGCCACCACCCCAACGACCAGCGTTACCGTAAGCCCCAGCGTCAGCACGCCAAAGACAAAGTCGCGCGTCGCATGCCCCAGCACCAAGATCAGCACGCCCACTAACAGAAGCAGCGCGCTGGGCACAAAGGCAAACAGCGCAATCAGGATCATCAGCTTGCGCAGCTTGCTGCGCAGGATGTCGTGCGTCTTGGCCATCCGATCGCGAGCCTATCACGACGGCCCAGCCCCTGCGCAGCCCGTCGCACATGACAGTTTCTGCGCTGGCCGAATTCGTCACGCCGCAAGCATCGCGGGGATGACCGAAGAAGGCCGTGCGCTTACTTGCGGACGACGATGCGGGTGCCGCGCAGCCAGGGGGCGCCGCGGGTCGGAGGGTCGCCGTTTACGGTGTGCCAGCCCGACGGTAGCTCGGGCTTGGTGAAGCTGAAGAACTGCTCGGCGGTGGCGGGGCTCATGTTGACGCAGCCGTGGCTGACGGCGTGGCCCAACAGGTCATGCCACAGCACGGCGTGCAGGCCGATGCGACCGTTGAAGAACTGCGCGTGCGGCACCTCGCGATAGTCGTACTGCGAAGCGGCTCCGCGCAGGTTGGCCATGGTCTGCGTCACGTACTTGCGATAGACCCAGAACGTGCCGGGCGGCGTCGCGCCGTGGGCGCCCGTGGATACCAAGGCGGCAAACAGCGGCGTTTCGCCCTGATACGCGACCGCCACCTGATCGGAAAGCGAGATATCGACCCAGCGCTCATCCGGCTGCAGGTTCTTGGGCAGCGTGGCTGGCGTGACGCGACGAAGCTGGGACGCATCGATCTCAAAGGCGGCAGCCTGCGCTTCCGGCTTGCCGGCCAAGACCAGCCGCGCGTCGTCGCTAAGATGCACGATCGCGCGCGCCTGATCGGCCCGTCCGCCGGGTCCCGACCGCACTTCGCTGCAGTAAATCGGCGTGTAGCGCGGCAGAAACACCGACGGAGTCCCACCCGGCAAGTACAAGCGCGCCTGGGTCTCGCCCGGCGGCGGAACGATCCAGGCCAGCATCATGCGCTGTCCCACCGGCAGCGCCTGCAGGTTGATCGGCACAAGCGGCGACGGCACCGACACCGTGACATCGGTGCGGCGCAGCCAGTGGCGGCTCCAGATCTGCACGTGCTCGTCGCGTTCCCGGACGATGGTGACACCGTCGCCGCGACGCAAGGTGCCGCGCAGATAGCCGGCCTCGCGTACGACGCCGCTTGGCGCAGCGGGCTTCGGCTGCGACGACAGCACGGCGCTGTCCGCCCGCACCACGCCATAGCGCATGCGCTGCCAGCCATTGGCCCGTTCCTGTGGCGGCGGAGACGACAGATAGCCCGGCTTGACCACGACCTGATCGGCGCAGACAAAGCCGTCGGGAAGGACCGAAAGCCAGCCGCGGCAGCCGGCTCCGCCCTTTTTCGCGGCATCGGTCGACAGCGCGATCGCCGATCCCGCATGCATGTCGCCCAGCGACGGAGATCCGTGACCTGGATAGGCGCGAACCTTGACGCTGCCCTGCCCCGCCTTGGGGCTGGCCCACTGCACCGCGACCTCGCCCTGCGGCGGCGGTTCGTATTCGACATCGGGCTTGGCCGGGGGACGCGGCGGAACCACAGCCTGCGTCTTTTGGGCCACAACCGGCGGCGACGTCTTTGCAGCGACGGGCGCCGCCTTGGTCACTGCAGCGACGGGCGCGGCCTTGGTCATAGCCTTAAACGCTGGCTTGGCTACGGTCGTGGGCGCGGCCGCCGATACGGGTGCAGCGACGGGGGATGTGGCGGGGCGCGCGGTCGGCTTGCGCTTGGCGACGACGACGGGTCGGCGCAGCACTTTCTTGGGCGGCTTGGCGGCTTCTGCTTCCGGTGGTGCCAGCGGATCTCCGGTCAGGCTGATCAGGACGCCGGCCCAGCACATTCCGGCAAAGGCTCGCCGCACCTTCTGGTCACGACGGCGCGCCCACGCGTCTGAAAGTAGAGAGAAGTTCATGAAGCGGCGGCTCGATCGTATCACGAAGCC
>JAYRFD010001132.1:0-3388 GCA_041908565.1 Polyangia bacterium
AAGCGGGCATAGCCGATCGAGATTTCCTTCGCCGCGCGATACGGAAACGCGTCGTTTGATAAGTCAGCATCGGTCAGCCCCTGCAAGAGCGCGCGTGACTGCGGGCCCTGAATATTGATCTGCGCAAAGCCCGATGTGACATCGGTGACAAAGGCATGCGCGGTGTCTGGAATGTGGCGGCGCAGCCAGGTCTCGGCGTGGCGATGCGCGGTGTCCGATGCCACCACCCAGTAGCGATCCTCGTCGAGCTTGGTCACCGTCAAGTCGGCTTCCAGCTTGCCGTCTTCATTCAGCCACTGCGTGTACGTGATCTGGCCGGTCTGCACATCGACGTTGTTGGCCGATACATAGTTCAAGATCCGCCCCGCATCGCGGCCCTGCACCAAGAACTTGGCCATGAACGACATGTCCATCAGGATCACGCCGTTTCTTGTCGCATGGTGTTCGGCCTGCCACGTCGAAAACCACGACGGTCGACCCCAGGTCAAAGGTCCCGGATCGGGGGTCTTTCCGGGGCCCGCATACCAGTCGGCCCCTTCCCAGCCGCTGACGTCGCGGAAGTACGCGCCACGCGCCGCCAGCCGGTCATAGATGGCGGACTTCTTGGCCCCGCGCGCGGTCAGAAGCGATCGATTGGGATAGTGGCAGGCATAGACCATGCCCAGCGATTCGACGGTGCGTGCGCGACGGTACGCCGGCGTGCACTGGTACGGCTGCAAGCGGTCGATGTGAAAGCCCGTGATGTCGGCGTCGGCGCGGCCGTGCAAGATCCAGTGCGTCATCAAGCGACCGATTCCCCCGCCGGTCAGGATGCCGATCGAGTTCAGGCCGGCCGCGACGATGTAGTTCCGCAGCTCTGGCGATTCGCCCAGGATCGGGCGCAGATCCGGCGTGAAGCTCTCGGGGCCGCAGAAGAACTTGCGCACGCCGATCTCAAGCGATCGCGGGACGCGTCGCATGGCCTTTTCCAGATACGGCGACATGCGATCCCAGTCGGGTGAGATCTCGCCGAACGAAAAGTCTTCGGGGATGCCTTCGACTTTCCACGGGGCGCAGACTGGCTCGAACAGGCCGATCATCAGGCCGCCGCCCTCTTCGCGGTAATAGCCATACGACGCTGGATCTTCGATGACCGGCAGTCCCGCGTGCATGCCCGGCATCTTGTCGGTGATCAGGTAGTAGTGCTCGGCCGCCTGCAGCGGAATCGGCACGCCGCTGCGTTCTCCCAGCTGACGGGCCCAGGCGCCGGTGCAGTTGATGACGAACTCGCAGGCGATGTCGCCATGTGGAGTGCGCACACCGGCCACGGTCTTGCCCTGCTTGATGACGTCGATGACCGGCACCCCTTCGAAGATGCGGGCTCCGCGCAGGCGGGCCCCCTTGGCCAAGGCGCGCGTCACATCGACTGGATCGACGCGACCATCGCCTGCGACATAAAAGCCAGCCAAGATGTCGTCGACGCGAGCCAGCGGAAACATCTGCCCCACTTGATCGGGGCTTAGTTCCTGCACATCGATGCCGCACAGGCGATTGAAGACGCTGACCCGACGATACTCTTCCAGCCGATCGCGGTCGGCGGCCAGTTCAATAAAGCCGCAGGGGCGAAAGCCGGTGGCTTGTCCTGTCTCGGCTTCCAGGCGCGCGTACAGATCGCGCGTGTACTTTCGCAGCTCGGTCGATGTCTCGGACGTCGATCCAAAGCACACCATCAGCCCCGCTGCATGCCAGGTCGTGCCTGATGTGATGCGGTCGCGTTCCAGCAGCACGACATCCTGTCCGGCATGCGCCAAGTGATAGGCGATCGAGCAGCCGATCACGCCGCCGCCAATCACCACCACTCGCGTCTGTCGTGGCAGATCGATCCGTTCGGCCCGTGCCGCGTCGCTGTCCTGCGCGTGTTGCCCGGCGTGGGCCCCGTTGTTCGTCGATGGATGCGTGCCCGTCATTCGCTTCCTGCCTGGCGTTTGGGGTTTTCGTTTCTGAACTGTTTCTAAGTCGCAGCGTGCTGCCTGCCGTGCTGCCTGTCGTGCTGCAAGCCGGCGGCGCAGTATATCCAAGCCCACGCAAGCGACAGAAAACGCGCGGTCGCCAATCCGTCCGTCATGCCAGCTGCAAGGCGGCGACTCCCTCCGCTTCGCGGTGGGGCCCACCTGAAGATGCATCTGGAGCGTACTAGGGTACGTGAGCACTGGGCCGACCGAGCCAACGCAGCAGATGGCGTGAGGGACGGATTGGCGCGGTTTGACAGGCTGGCTCGACGGCGGTAGCTTGAGCCGGCTCACCAGAAGTAGAAGCTTTGTCACCCCTTCAGCACGGATCACACAGCATGTCAGCCACGCGCATCGTGAACTTGCTTTCGGCATCGACCGCGAACTCGTTTATTGGCCAGTCCGTCCTGGTCCAAGGCTGGGTGCGGACCCGCCGCGACAGCAAAGGCGGCTTTTCGTTCCTGGAAGTCAACGACGGGTCGGCCTTGGCCAGCTTGCAGGTCATCGCCGATCAAAAGCTGCCCAACTATGAAAGCGAGATCCTAAAGATCGGCGTCGGGGCCTGCGTTTCGGTGCGCGGGACCGTCGTGCAAAGCAAGGGGCAGAAGCAGGCCACCGAGCTTGCCGCCGAAGAGGTCACGGTGGTCGGCGCCGCCGATGCCACTTATCCGCTGCAGAAAAAGGGCCACAGCCTGGAATTTCTGCGCAGCATCGCCCACCTGCGAGCCCGCACCAACACCTTCGGTGCCGTCGCTCGCGTGCGGTCGGCGATGGCCTTTGCGATTCACGATTACTTCCGCAAGAACGGCTTTGTGTACCTGCACACGCCGATCATCACGGCCAGCGACTGCGAAGGCGCCGGGGCCATGTTCCGCGTCAGCACGCTGGATCCGGAAAAGCTGCCGCGCACGCCGCAGGGCACTGTCGATTTCGCGCAGGACTTCTTTTCGCGCGCGACCAGCCTGACGGTCAGCGGTCAGCTTGAAGCCGAGACCTATGCGCTGGCCTTGGGGCAGGTGTACACGTTTGGCCCGACGTTCCGCGCCGAAAACTCGAACACGTCGCGCCACCTGGCCGAGTTCTGGATGGTCGAGCCCGAGATGGCGTTCTTCGATCTGGACATGAACGCGTCGTTGGCCGAGGACTTCCTAAAGACGGTGCTGCGCACGGTGCTTTCCGGCTGCGCCGAAGACATGGGCTTTTTGGCGTCGCGCGCCGATTACCCCGTGCACGAGACGCTGCAGCACATCATCGAGTCGCCGTTTCAGCGGCTGAGCTACACCGACGCCGTCGCCATCCTGCAGAAGAGCGGCAAGAAGTTCGACTATCCCGTCGCTTGGGGCCAGCCGCTGCAGACCGAGCACGAGCGCTTCCTGACCGAGCAAGAGTTCAAGCGCCCC
>JAYRFD010001133.1:0-4143 GCA_041908565.1 Polyangia bacterium
GATCAAGTCCTGGAATGGTCAAGGCCATGTGGTCGGCTATTGCCACGGCATGACCTGGGCGATTCAGCGCGCCAAAGAGATCGGTCCCTGGGCCACCCCATACGAGCTGGGCGTCGGTGCAAAGACCAAGAAGCTGGCGTCGTGCATGGGCTGCACATCGTTTATGTACGCCACCGGCTATCCGCCCAGCGCCATGCACATCGGCAGTGCGCAGTCGTGGGCTCCGCTGCCCCCGGCAGGCCCCGACAATCCGCACGGCAAAGACGATCTGGTCAAAGCGCTGAATGAAGCCTGGGCAGCAGACATGGCGGGCTATCTGCTGCTGGGATCCAAGATCCTAAAGACGGTGGGAGCCAACGACGGCAAGTACAACCGCCACGCCGGTCGTCTGCACGAAAAGATCAAGTCGCTGGGCAGCGGCAAGTCCTTCCTGAAGGCCGCCAACATTTACTTGGATGCCTCCACGATCCACAAGCTGAACGACACCGCACGCGTCAACACCGTCCTCAAGCTGCGCTAACCGCCTGTCGGGCGCGCTTCCCGCACAACGTCGATCTGCTCAATGCCACCGCCGACTGGCGGCTGGCTGTTGCGATCTGGATACCATACCAGCGACGGCAGATCGGCGTTTCGGCGCGGCCTGAGCAGTCGGTCGGCGCGGCCTGAGCAGTCGGTCAGCGCAGCTTTTCCAGAATGGTGCCGCTTTGACCGACGGTCCACATGTGGCTGATGTCCGTGCCCCAGATGCCGTACAGCGTATTGCCGGATCCGCTGGCCTGGGATGCCCAGCGCGTGCCATTCCAGGTCAGGACGGTGCCACCGGCTCCCGCGATCCAGGCGTGCGTGGCATCCGTCGCGATGACGGAATACAGGTTCGCCGCGGTGCCTGCCGACATCCCCCGCCACGTGCTGCCATCGCCGGCCAGGATCATGCCGCCTTCACCGACGGCCCAGATGTGCGTCGCATCGCTGCCGCCGATACCCAAGAGCTTGGTGGTGTAGCCGCCGATGCTCTCGGCCCCCCAGACCGTGCCGTCCCACTGCAGCAAGGTGCCGCTCGATCCGACAGCCCAGGCGTGGCTGGCGTCGCTGCCCCAGATTGCAAATAGATCCGTCGCGACCCCGGATGCCTGCGCTCGGAAAGCGCGTCCGTCCCACTGCAGCAAAGTGCCCCTGTCACCAACGGCCCAGACGTGCGCGGCGTCGCTGCCCCAAACGGCGCGCAGAGGAAAGGAGCCGTCCCCGAACCCGTTTTCAGCCCAGCTACGCCCATCCCAGTAGTAGCTGCGACCGAACGAACCGACGAGCCAGATGTGATCCGGATCGCTGGCCCAGACGCCTCGCAGCGAGCCGCCGCCACTACCGACCGAGAAGGTCTGTGCGCGCCACGTGCGTCCGTCCCACTGCGCGAAGGTGCCCGATTCGCCAACGGCATAGACGTGCGTGGCGTCCAAACCGAAGACTGAAAGCAGGGTGTTGGTGGTGACCACGCTGCTCTGCGGTGTCCAGGTTCGCCCGTCGCTGCGGATCAAGGTGCTAAGGCTGCCGACGGCCGTGATCTGTGTGCTGCTGTTGGCCCAGACTCCAAGCAGGTGCTGGCCGGTGTTGCTGCGCTGCGTGCTCCAGATGCTGCCGGTGAAGCGCAGAACCGTGCCGCTATCCCCCACCGCCCAGACGTGCGTGCTGTCGGTGCCGCGCACGGCAAACAGGGGCCTGGTGGTCAGCATCGGTGTCGAGGACCACGCACTGCCATCCCACGAATAGATGGTCCCCTTGTCGCCCACTACCCAGGCGTGTGTCGAGTCGCTGGCCCACACGCTGGTCATGGGGACTCCCGGGTTGGCTGCGACGCTCCAGCCTGAGCCGTTCCACACCAAGATCACACCGACGGTGCTGGTGCCACCGACCGCCCAAATGCGACGACCATCGACCCCCCAGATGCCGTAAAGGGCTGCGGTCGTCGACGAGACCTGAGTCGTCCAGGTGGTGCCGTTCCAAAACAGGATGGTGCCGCCATCCCCCACGGCCCAGACGCGGTTGGCATCGGCTCCCCAGACGCCATACAGGTCCTTGGTCGTCGGGCTGGCCTGCGTCACCCAGGCGGTGCCGTTCCACATCAGGATGCTGCCGCCGCTGCCAACGGCCCAGACGTGCGTCGAGTCGCTGCCCCAGACGGCCCGCAGGTTGGCCGACGTGAACGAATTCAGGCGCGTCCACGACGTGCCGTTCCAGCGCAGGATCGTGCCACGCTCACCGACGGCCCACATGTCGTTGGCGTTGGGTCCCCAGGTGGCAAACAGAGCTTGTTCTTGCGGGGATGGGTTGCGCCAGCACCACTTGTCACCACTGCAGAAGGCGTCGTCGGTCTTGACGGTCAGCGTCGCGGTGCCGGACTTGCCCAGATAGGTCGCCGTGATGGTCGCGCGGCCGATGCTCTTGCTGGCGGCCACGCCTTTGCTGCTGATCGACGCGACGTTGGTGGCCGGTGCGATGTCGGTGCTGGTCCAGCTGACCATGTTGGTTAGATCGCCGGTGCTGCCGTCGCTGTACGTGCCGGTCGCGCTGAACTGCAGAGAGCCGCCATCAACGATCGTCGCGCTGGCTGGCGTTACGGCCAAGCTGACCAGAGCAAGCTCGACGACGGTCATGGTGGTGCTGCCGGTCTTGCCCATCAGCGTCGCGGCGATGGTCGCCTTGCCGGCACTGTTGGCCAAGGCCTGGCCGCGACTGTTGATGAAGGCGACCCCGGTGGATGGCGCGATGTCGGTCACGCTCCACTCCACTTGGGCCGTGATGTCCTGCGTGCTGCCGTCGCTGAAGGTGCCGGTCGCGCGGAACGGCTGCCACTTCGTCTTGACCACCGTTGGATTGCTTGGGGTCACCGCGATCGAGACCAAGGAAGCCGGGGTCACAATCAGTCGACTGGAATCCGACTTGCCCATGGCGGTGGCGGTGACGATGGCTTCGCCGATGTTGTTGCCGACGGCCTGGCCGCTGCCGTTGATAAAGGCGATGTCAACGCCCGGCGCGATGTCGCTGATGCTCCAGCTTGCGAGCGCCGTCAGGTCCTGCATGCTGCCGTCGGAAAACGTGCCGGTCAGCGTGAACTGCTGCGTCGTCGACTTGGCGATGCTGGGCATCGACGGTGTCAGCAGAACCGACGTCAGCGAGGCCGCGGTAATCGTCATGCGGGTCGACGCCCGCTGGCTGCCCAGGCTGGCGGTTACCACCACCTGCCCCGGCGCAAGCCCACGCAAAAGACCGCTGTCGTCGATGGTGGACACGCCAGTAGCCGGCGCCACGTCCTGCACCACCCAGCGCACCTGCGATGTCACGTCGTCGGTAAAGCCGTCTGCAAACTGCGCGGTGGCCGAAAACTGATGCGCCGTCTTGTGTGCGATCTGCGGGTTGCTGCTGTCCAGCCACAGCGCCACCACCGGTCGCGGGTTGGGCACATCTCCGCCCGATCGCGATGGCTGTGCCGGGATGCCCGGCCCATCCGCCGACCCACAGGCCAGCGCGCCAACCATCGAACAAAGGGCCGCCACGGCGCGTATCCGCTGCCAGCCCGTGCCTGTCCACAGTGCTTGTCGCCTCATTCCAGTTTCTCCTCTGCAATCGCGGGGTTCGCTGCAGCCGCAAGAAGCGCAAGGGGCACAGTCCCGCCGCTGCGGCGCGCACTGTATCAGCAGGGCCAGGCCGCAGACGATCGAGCGAAGACCCGCACGCCCCGCGAAGGCGAATGGATGGCCGCGGCATTGTGATACGGTGCGCTGCGTGACTGGCCAGGCAAGACGACAAGATCATGTGCCCACCGCGGCAGCGCCCGCGTTGCAAAGCAGCCGACCCCGCGTGGTGTTGAAGCGCGGCCGAGCCAACCCCGTGTGGCGGGGTCACCCTTGGGTGTACTCCGGCGCCGTCGAGAACATCGAAGGGGCCGCCGCTTCTCGCGGTGGCGACCCCGGAGAGCTAGCCGACGTGTGCGATTCCGACGGTCGTCTAATCGGCACCGGCTTCCTGAATGCGCGATCGCAGATCATGGTGCGCATGCTGACGCGCGGTCCGCTGGATGGCGCGCTGCCGCCAGCCGCCCTGCCCGGCGGACTGGAAGAGCGCAGCAGCGACGATCTGGCAGCGGTGCAC
>JAYRFD010001134.1:0-4184 GCA_041908565.1 Polyangia bacterium
CTGGTCACGCTGAGCTACGCCATCTCGTTCGCTGCCATGATCTTCGCGGGCGACCTGGCGCGTCACCTGGACGACGGCGTCCGCATGGCTCTGTTGTCGGCCGGCATCACCGTGATCTTGGTGGCCCTGACCAGCCCGTTTTACTTCGCGATGGCGGGACCCGACTCGCGATCCGCCGCCGTGCAAAAGTCGCTGGGCGTCGCGCTGTTTGCCACGTTGCGGACGGCAGGGGTGGCCGATCCGGGCCCGCTGGTCTTGGTCGCCCTGGCCGTCAGTACGACCATCACCGGCGTCGCGCTGTATGCCCTGGGTCTGGCCAAGATGGGACGCTGGATTCGCTATGTCCCCTACCCCGTCATCGGCGGCTTTTTGGTATCGACCGGCTGGGT
Source organism: Polyangia bacterium (assembly GCA_041908565.1). Classification (GTDB taxonomy): domain Bacteria; phylum Myxococcota_A; class Polyangia; order Palsa-1104; family JAEUJZ01; genus JAEUJZ01. The sequence goes on from JAYRFD010001134.1 coordinate 390, forward strand.
GCTTTTGATCGGCGGCATCAACGTCATCACCAACATCCCCGTCACCAGCCAGAACCTGCCGCGCTTCTTTGACACCGACGTGCTGATGCACTTGGCGGCGGGATTTGGCTTGGCCACGGCCATGCTGATCATCTTGGGCCGCGCCAAGCACTATCTGTGGCTGCCCGGGCTGCTGCTCGGCGGCACCGTGATGACCCACCTGATCTTGCTTCTGTCCGGCAAGACCATCGAAGAATCGCAGCGCACCGGCTGGCTGCTAAACGTCGCCGGTGGCGGTCGCCTGTGGCAGCCGCTGCAGCAGCTACCGCAGCACCTGAACATCCTGCCGCTGACCTTTTCGCACGCCATCGAAGTGGTCGTGCTGACGTCGGTCACAGCCATCGCCGTCCTGGTCACCGGTGCCGCCATCGAGGTCGCCACCAAGCGCGACTCAGACCTGGATCAAGAGCTCAAAGGGCACGGCATCGCCAACTTCGCGGCCGGTCTTTTGGGCGGCGTCGTCGGCTCAAACGCCGTGGCGCGCAGCACGCTGAACCTGCAGGCCGGCGCCGCGACCCGATTCTCGGGCGTCATCGCTGGAGCGCTGTGCCTGGTCGTCCTGCTGACCAGCCCGCGCTTGGCCGGCTACCTGGCCCGCCCGGTCATGGGCGCGACGCTTTTGTACCTGTCGATCCGCCTGATGCAAGAGTGGCTGATCCGCGGTCGCACCAAGCTCGCCCCGACGGACTACGCCCTGGTCGTGCTGATGTTCATGCTGGTCGTTTGGTTCAAGACCTTCGTGGTCTCGCTGCTGGTCGGCGCCCTGGCGTCCTGCCTGATCTTCGCCGTCAACTACAGCCGCGTCAGCCTGGTTCGCAACTCGTTTACCGTCGACGAATATGGCAGCAAGGTGCAGCGGTCGGCCGAAGAACACCAGGTCCTGCGCGTGCGCGGTCGCCAGTTCTGGGTGCTGCGTCTGCGTGGCTACCTGTTCTTCGGATCGATCGTCGGCCTGGTCAACGACATCCGTCGCCGCATCCGCGACAGCCACGCGACGTCGGTGCAGCCGCTGCGCGTGCTGGTGCTCGACTTCCGGTATGTAAACGGCATGGACTCGTCCGCCGTGCTGTCGCTGGTCAAGCTGCGCCAGATCATCGAAGAACGAAAGATGCAGCTCGTGTTTACCGAGCTGCAGTCGGACATGGAATCGGTCCTGCGCCGCGAAGGCTGCATCCGCAACGACGATCTGGCGCTGGTGTTTTCCGACATCGACGCCGCCCTGGAATGGTGCGAGCAGCGCGCGCTGGCCCTGGAACCCAGCCTGCACCGCGTCGATATGCCCTTCGTCCAGCGCCTGGGCAAAGAGTTCGGCAGCGTCGAGCTAGCCCAGCGCTACATGGCCTATGTCGACCGCATCGAGCTCAAGCAAGGCGAGTATCTGTTCCGCCAAGGCGACGCATCCGGCGCGACGTACGTCATCGAATCGGGCCGCCTGTCGATCGTGCTGGAACGCGACAAGGCGCCGCCGCTACTTTTGCGATCGGTGACCGGCAACACCACCATCGGCGAAATGGGCCTGTACCGGCAGAGCATCCGATCGGCTTCGGTCGTCGCGCACGCCGATACCATCATCCATCGCCTGACCAGCGCCTCGCTGGAACGCATGGAAGTTGAAGAGCCCAAGGTCGCCGCCGCCTTCCACACCTATGTCGTGCGCACGCTGGCCGACCGCCTGTACCTGATGGACCAGGCCATCTCGGCGCTGGAACGCTAGGCAAGCCCGCCCCGCGCACGCTCAAGGGGATCTCGATGCTGCCCATGCTCAACCGCCTTGCCACGGCCCTGTCGGGCCGCTCACGCGACCCCCAACCGGCCTCGATCGCGGCATGGACCGGCCTCGGTCTGTCGCTGACGCCGTTTCTTGAGTACGCCTGGCACGCATGGATCGCGCATGGCTCGCGACCGGACGCCACGCGCACGCAGCACCTGGAACACCACCGCACCGCCCACACCGTCCGCGATCCCTGGGAAGAGATGCGCGACAACGCCGCCCGCATCGCCATCACCCTGCTTTCGACCGGCGCGGTCCTTTTTCCCGTCGTCGGTCGCCGACGCTCTCTGTCGCTGACGCTGGGCCTGGCGGCAGGCTACGCCTTGACCACCCTGTACCACGCGCAGATGCACGAACGCCCGCCCCAGGGCCGCTACGAGGAATGGATGTGGCGCTTCCACTGGCACCACCACGCCGTCGATGCCCGCGTCAACTTCGGCCTGACAAACCCGCTGTTCGACTTCGCATTTGGCACCGCCGTCGTGCCGGATGAAGTGCCGATCCCGGATCGCTTGGTGCCAGCCTGGCTGACTCACGATCGCCCCGGCTTCCGCATCCGCCATCGCCCCCCGGCTGCTGCCTAGATCGCCCTTGATGGTCCTCACTGCTCGCCCAGCTGGGGCCGCGATCCGCCCGACGTTGGTTCGAACGAGCCCCGGTCGCTACGGTGTGCTCGCCAACCGTTGCTCCGCGCCCCCCGCGAACCCAACCGCCCGCGTAGGGCGTTGACGTGCGTTTCCTGCAAACCAAACGGCCCGCGTCACCCCTTTGCTGCACGCTTCCTGCAAACCAAACGACCGGCGTCACCCCTTTGCTGCACGCTTCCTACATGCCAAGCGGCCCGCGTTGACCGTTGACGCACGTTTCCTGCAAGCCAAGCGGCCCGCGTCACCCCTTTGCTGCACGCTTCCTGCAAGCCAAGCGGCCCGCGTAAAGCGTTGCTGCACGCTTCCTGCCAAAAAAAGCGGGCCAGATACACCTTTGCGGCGCGTTTCCTGCGAACTTGCGCAGGCTGACACGGCCTGACAGTTCAGGCAGGCGGCAGCCAAGTTACGGTCGCGGCCACGGCAACGTTGGCGACGGCGGCAGCACATAGCCCGCCTGGCGCAGAAGCCCCCGGCAGCGCGGGCAAAGGTCGTATTCACGGTCGGTCGACAGCACCGATCCTTCGGCGTCTTCCATCAGGCAGCCGCGCTGCGGGCAGTGGTCCAGGCCCAGCGTGTGGCCGGTCTCGTGGACAGCCACCTTGGCCAAGCGCTCGCGCGCGTGCTGCGGACCGCGCGACTTCTTGTGGCAGCGGAACGCCGATAGCACGCCCGCTGCGCCATCCAGACTGCCCAGCCCCAGGATGCCCCAGTCATGCACCTTGCCCTTGGTGGTCGAGATATCGACGGCAGTCAGCCCCAGGATGCGCAGACCATCGCCGGGCAGCCGCGGCGCCAGGAAGTCCAGCAGCTTTTCCGCCCGGTAGCGCCGGCCTGGCGCGTAGTACGCGTCGGTCGGTAGCTCAACGCGCGGCAGCAGCTGCACCGCAATCCCGTAGACGGCGCGCAGCGCAGTCAGCACGATCGCGACGTCGGCCTCGGGCAGCGCCTGCCCCAGCGGCTGGATGTACAAGGCCCGCCGGGCTGGCCCCACAGTCGATGGAGCGGGACCGGGGCCGACCGACTGCGCAACCGGCTGCGCTGACGCTAGATCGGACGAGAGGACGAGCGCCGACGCCGATGACAAGACCGACGCCTGCGCCGCTCGCAACGCCCCCAGCAGCCCCAAAAAACCGCCGATGAACGCACGACGCGAGCCCATGCTTCATCGTACTCGCTGCGCTGGCAGACAGGCAGTCGGGGGCGGCCCCCAGAAAAGCAAAGGGCCGCGCGGTGGCGGCCCTTGTGACTTGCTTCGATTTTTCGCTCCGCGTGCGGCGCCGCCCGCGAACGCTCTCGGTAAACGCGTTTGGGACAGATTCGGATGTTCGTACTGACCCA
>JAYRFD010001135.1:0-6853 GCA_041908565.1 Polyangia bacterium
CTGGGCTGCTGCGGCGGCATCCGCACCGACGGAGAATGCGCGATGGGGGCAAACAGGCCCTCGGGGCTTAGCAGGCCGATGGCCACCCGAAAGACAGAGTTGTGCCGCGGTGCTTCCAGGTATTTCCGACCGTGCCGGGCCGCCATGTCGACGGGGATGTCGCGGATCTCGCGCGCATCACGTCCCCTTCGCTCGCCCGCGGCGCTCAGGATCCGCAAGACCAAGCGGGCTTGATCGGCCGATGCACCAAGCTGCTGTCGTGCGGCATCCAGGCCCGGCTCTGTCACTTCCCAGTAAACGAAGTACCACCAGGGGTCCTTGCACAAGACACCGACTTCGTCGACGCCATAGGTCTCGGGCAGTGCGCCCCCCGGGCCCAGGTCGGCTGGCGACGCAGCGGCGCCTGTCCCGGCGTCCGTCGCCAAGGCGGGGTCGGAAGGCGTGCGGTCGTTGTGGCTCATATGCGCCGCACTCCTAAGCCGTCCCCAAAAGCAGCGACGTGGTCTCGGCAACGTCGGCGGCGATCTGCGCCTTTAGGGCATCGATCGATGGGAAGCGCTGTTCGTCGCGCAAGCGAGCCACTAGCTGCAAGCGCAGCGTCTGGCCATACAAGTCCAGCCAGTCGGCGCCCGCCGGCTGGATCAGGTGCGCTTCGATGCTCAGCTGCGGCCATGTCGTTCCGTGCCCCCCACCCCTGTCGGCGGCCGACGGTCCCCGCGGTGCGGCAGCAGGGGACGCCTCGTTCGGCAGCGGGCGAGAGGTGAAGGTTGCATTATACCCGACGCTGACAGCGGCAGGATATCGAGCCAAGACCGGTCGATAGTGCAGCGGGCTGACCACGGACTCCGCGCGGCTTGCTATCGGAAGCGGTCCCAGGATCTCGGCCCAGGCCGCGTAGATGCCCACGACCGGGGTTAGCTCGGCATCCGGGCGCAGGTTTGCCGTCGGAAAGCCCAGCTGACGTCCACGAGCGGCGCCGTGCTCGACGACTCCTTCGACTTCGACCGATCGCCCCAAAAGTTGGGCAGCCCGATCCAGCCGACCTTCCTGCACCGCCTTGCGAATCCCAGACGAGGAGCAGATCGTCGGTACCTCACGCTCGGCTTCCTGCGGTGCCGCGTCAGATGCGGCCAGATCGGCGCGGGTCGCTTCGGTGACTGCGACGGAAAAGGCCGGCACCACCAGCGCTTGGATGCCGGCTGCGGTCAGCAGGTCACGCAGAGTATCGGCGTTGCCGCTGCGCCCCCTGCCAAAGTTGAAGTCGTAGCCAACGCAGACCGCATCGGCCCGCAGGCTGTCGCGCAGCAGATCCAGGACAAACTGGGTTGGAGACAGCGACGCAAAGTGCAGATCGAAGGGCTGCTCGATCAAGACATCGACGCCACAGTCGGACAACAGCTCGCGTCTGCGTTGACGCGACGTGATCAGCGGAGGCGCCACCGCAGGCGCCAGCACCCGGGTCGGATGGGGCCAAAACGTCAGCGCGACCACTTGACCAGAATTTCCGGAAGCTCCCGTCGGAGCTGCGGCAGTTCGAACCAGCGATCGCGCTTGTGCGAACAGCTCTTGGTGTCCGCGATGCACGCCATCAAAGTTGCCGATCACGACGACGCGGCGCGATGGTGACGCGACGCTTGCGCTGGGCCCTGCGAAATCAGAGACCGAACCCGCCACCGACGCCGCGTCTTGGGCCGTCTTGGGCAGTGTTCGCAGCACCTGATGTTCGAGGACAATGAGCACGTCGGCGCGGACCTATAACCCCTTCCCGGAAGCCTGTCAACCGCCGCCGCCCACGCTCGATGGCGGTCTCGCACACCCCCAACACCGGCGGAGCCACAGGGCGGCAGAACAGGTCACGTTGTTGCGCAGCAGGCCAACGCCAAGCCGCCGCCCGACGCGGCGCGTGCCAGCAGGCGGTCGTGATGCAGCCTTCGCTAGTGCCCGGTACTAGCGCGGTACAGGATGTACACGATCAGCAGCACCGTCAGCCCCAACAGCAGCGCGATCACCCAGCCCAGCTGCAGCGACGGTGGCGGTACGATCTCAGCCGGTGGCTTGTTCTCGTCGGTGCCCCCACCTTCCTCAGTTTCAAGCGGAGGGGCGGCCTCTCGGTCATCGCTGGAACCACCGATGAGCTCGTCTGGGCTACTGACTGTCGGTTTTGGCGAATCTGCGACCGGTCGCTTTTCGTCCTTCGTGGCCCCCGCCGTCGCTGATGCAACAGAAGCCTCTGCCGAAGCGGAGGCCACAGCAGCTCGATCGGAAACCGACGGCCCCTGCGAAACCTTGGGCTCTGGCTGAGTGACCGTCGCGGGTGCTATCGCAGGTGCGGTCGCAGCCGGTGCTGTGCTGGCAGCGATCGGGCCCGGCGGGCTTTCGGCAGGCGTCACACCCGGCACATTACCCCCCGACGCAGCGGGGGCAGCGGTCACGACAGGCGGGGGCTCGATTGCACGAGGCACATCAGCGACCACCACAGGCGGAACCGCCGCCAGAGGCTTGGCATCGACGAGCGGACGCACTGCCAGAGGCGTCACTTCCGGGCTTTGACGAGAGGCGCGGATGGGCGCCAGTTCTTGCTTGGTCGCCGCCGCAGCCTCGACACTGGACGCATCGACGGGACGCTTGGCGGGAGGCTCCACACGAACGGGCAGTCCCGCGGGAATCTCGGGTCGCGTGACGGGAATTCGCGGCGCGGCTCGCTCGACCGGCGACGGAATCGGTGCGGCAGGCCCGGCCTTGCTGGCCCCCACACTGCGCAGCGTCGATCCTTTTCGCCCGGCTCGGGGCAGGTCGGCAACGGGCTCGGGCAGGTCGGCAAGCTGCTCGGCCTTCAGTCGCCAGCGCTCGGGCGCGCGCCCCGTTGAGCGAACGCTGCTTGGTGCCCCGCTGGGGGCCGGCATCAGACGGGCCAGGCTGGGTATGGGATCCAAGCTGATCGTCGGAGCGCGCTTGGGAATCGGCAGATCAATGACCGGCGCCTGCGAATGCGAGCGTCGATTTGCCGTCGCCGGAGTAGACGATCGCCGAGATGGATCGTCGCGCAACGCCAAGCGCGCGCCACACGCAGGACAGGTGATCCCGGTTGTACCCGCGACAGAAAACCGCGCTGCGCATCTGGGGCAGATGATCGTCATCGCAAAGAGTCCGCCGGGACTTGACTATATCACGCGCATCCCAGCGAAAACCGGCGACGGAACGGCTGCCAACCAAGCCGGGCGCTTGGCCCTTTGGGCGACGATCCCCCGTGGCCTTGGCGTCTTGGCGCAGACCAACGACGCGGGGGCGGGTCAGTCCATCATGCGTAGCTGGTTCTTTTCTTCGTTCAGGCGGCTCACCATGACCACGCCGCCCTTCATGACCCAGCGCACACCGTAAATGACCGATCGAACATCCGTGACCGGATCGCCTTCCACAGCGACGATGTCCGCCATGTAACCGGGAGCCAGCGAGCCCAGGGTCTTGTCTTTGCCAAGCAGTGCCGCAGCAGACGTGGTGGCCGTCGCCAGCGCCGAAAGCGGCGTCATGCCCGCTTGTACAAACCAAGCAAGCTCTCGCGTGTTCTGACCGCACATGGTCATCACGGCATCGCTGCCCATCGCAATGCGCACGCCTAGCTGGTGCGCGCGCCGCGTCGTCTGCAGGTTGCGAGCCAGGAAGCTCTTCATACGCTCGACGGCAGCGGCGGTGTAGCCAAAGCCCGCCGCGTTTTCCATGTAGTAGCGATTGTGGTCAATCGTCGGCACGTAATAGATGCGACGGCGCACCATCTCTTGCAGGGTGGCGTCGTCCAGATCGACGGCGTGTTCGATGCTGTCGGCCCCTGCTCGGATGGCATCGCGGGCGCCGCTGGCCCCGTACGAATGGATGGCGATCTTTTTGCCCAGGTTGTGGGCCGCATCGACGGCCGCCTTCATCTCTTCATAGGTAAAGGTCTGCTGACCCGAGACATCGTCACCACTTCCCGTCGAGCCGTACATCTTGATCCAGTCCGCACCGGCGGCCACTTGCTGGCGCACGACGCGCATGACCTCGGCCGGGCCATCGGCGCGCCCGCTCTCTAGGGTCCCCTTCGCCTGCTTGGGTAGCTCGTCGGTGATCTGCAGGCCGTAGCCTGCGACGAACATACGCGGACCAAACATCGCGCCCCGCTGGATCAAGTCGCGAAGTGCGATGTCCATGTGATCGAAGCTGCCCAAGTCTCGGACCGTGGTCACACCGACTTCCAGCGTCTTGCGGGCGTTTTCTTGCGCCAGAAACACCGTCACGGCGGGCAGGCGTCCAATCAGCTGTTCCCAGGGTCGAGCCGTGTCGTGCAGATCCCAGTAGTAGGTCAGGTGGGTATGGACGTCGATCAGGCCCGGAATCGCGGTCAGTCGGCTCAGATCGACATAAGCGGCATTGGCTGGGATTGGGGTGTCCGGCCCGCCCACCGCGTGGATGCGATCGTTGCGGACGACAATCACAGCGTTCTGCACGACGCGACCGCTGGCTTCGACCAAGCGACCAAAGCGCATCGCCACCCAGCGATCTTCGGGGACACGCGAAGCGGGCGGAGCCGTCGCCGGTGCCTCGGATGCCGGTGCCTCGACGCGGAGCGCGATCGCCAAAGCGATCCATGCAAACAAAACCCCAAGTCCGCGAACCGGAACCAAGCGATCGCGGGCGACGGCCAAGCGCCTACGCATCAGAGCCCTCGGCGGCGGCGGGTTCGTCGGCAACCTCATCTGTTTCTCTCCGCTTTCTTTGCACCAACCAGGCGATCACGATGCTCACGTTGTAGAGCACGGTCAGCGACCCCGTCATCGCCAGCTGACCCACCACCAAGTCGCCCGGCGTCAAGATCGCTCCGCCGATGGCGAACACCAGGATGGCGTAGCGATTCCAGCGCCACAGCGAGCCAGCCGAGACGATTCCCAGCATGGCCAGGACCGAGAGCACAAGGGGAAGCTCGAAGACGACGCCGAACACCAAGAGCAGCATCAGCGTCAGCCCATAGTATTCGTCCATCGAGATGTTCGGCTCGATGCGCAGGAACAGCTCTGCCACTTCGCCAAGCTGCTTCAGCTCGTCGGGGCTAAGCCGACCGCTGGTCATGAAGAACTCGTACCCGGGCGGCAGAACGAAGTAGTAGCAAAACACCCCGCCGCCAATGAACAGCAGCACCGCAGAAAACACAAAGGGCAGTGCCCAGCGACGCTCGTGCGGATACAAGCCAGGCGCGATGAAGGCCCACAGCTGATGGAAGATCGCCGGGGACGCGACGAACAGCGACGCGACCAGAGCAGTCTTCAGGTAGACCATGAACTGCTCCATCGGGCTGATGTAGATCACCTTGCCCTTGATCCCCATCGACTCTGCATGCTTGAACGCCGACGCAAGCGGCAAGGCAAGCCAGGCAAAGATGCGAACGCGGAAGATGTAGCAGCCGATGATGGCGAACAGGACCGCGAAGGCGCTGTTGCGAACGCGATCGCGAAGCTCGCCCAGGTGTTCAAGAAACGGCATGCGTTTCTCGTCGTGGGCGGGCAGGGCCGGCACCTCACCGCTCATCGCAGAGTCTCCGAGGGTGCATCGCCGGCGGCATGGCCTGAGGTCGGGGCCGGTTTTTCGGCTGCGGGGGCGGATACCACAGGTCCGATCGGCCCATCCAACGGAGGCTCTCCGCGAGGCGGGCGGTGACCTTCATGCGCGACGGGTTCCACCTTCACGTCGCTGTTCACATCCGCGGAAGCCGCTTCGGCAGCATCTCCCGCTTGGCTGACCACGGGCTCGGCGGGTGGCTTCACCAGCGACGACGCTGCAGCGCCTGCCGCGGCGCTTGTCGAGCCAACGGCATCTGCGCTGGCCGGCGGTGGCAGCGGGGCCGGTTCATCGCGCAGCGCCGAGCGTAGATCTTCAAACGGCCGTCGCACATCATCGTCGATGTCGATCTGATCGCGCAGATCTCGAGTTGCCCGCCGGAAGCTGCGGATCGCCTTCCCCAGACTGCTGGCAGCCTCGGGAATGCGCTGCGGTCCCAGCACCAGCAGTGCCAGGACAAGGATTACGATGAGTTCCGTCGGCCCAAGCCCAAACATAGACGCAGTCTACGCGCTCGTCGCAGCGCCTTCAACCACCGCATCCGTCGGAAGCTGGCAATTATTTGCCCACAGCCGACCCCCTTGCTGCCTCGGCGGCGACGACGACATAAACCCAGTCTACTGGAGACGAACTTCGGAGGGAACTCAGGATGCGCGGGAGAAACGTCGCGAGGCCAGCTCTGCACACACGAAGAACAACTGGCAGTGTGGTCCGTTCACTTGGCGGTCGGAACCTTGATCCGTTTTTCGCGGTCTAGCTTGGCTTCCATCCCCAGATCGCCAATGACGCGCTCGACGGCGGCGGCATGATCGGCCAGCGGCAAGGCAAGCTCCGCCAAGCCCTCGACGATTCGCACCTTGATGCGGCGCGACTCCTCGCTGGGATTGCCAAGCAGAGCGACCAGGGGTCCAAGCGAGGCTTCGCGCACCGCCTGTCCGGCATCGCCCTTGGCGCCCCCAAGCTGAAACAGCAGTGCTTCGACGGCATTAAACCGAACGCCTTCGTCGACATCTTCCAGATACGCGACGATCATCGCGGCGATCTCGGCCCGACGGTGTTCCCCCAAGAAGTGCACAAGCTGGATCTTCTTGCTGGGATCGCGCACATAGCTGTTGTCGTTCCACTCGCACAGCTTGCGCAGCGTTTCCAAGAAGGTCTCGCCCTGCGAGACCCGCTCTAGGATCTTCAGCGGCCAAGCAAGGGTCTCAGTGTCGCGCATATAGGCGTGCAGGGCCGGCAGGACCTTCGCCCCCATCCCCGACAGCGTCTC
>JAYRFD010001136.1:0-2007 GCA_041908565.1 Polyangia bacterium
AAGGCGCGGCATCTTCGCCTGCCGGTCGAGCTAGTACCGCTGCTGCGAGCCTGGCGGGATCAGTGTCCCGCCTCGGGCGATGGGCTGGTGCTGCCGTGCGGGCTGACGGCAGGACAGATGGCGCGATCGGACGCGATGCTGGGCCTACCAAAGTTACTGAAGACAGCGGGGATCCGTGACATCGCACGCTGCTGGCACGCGCTGCGCCACACGTTCGCCAGCCACTTCATCATGTCTGGGGGCAACATCCTGACGCTGTCGAAGATCTTGGGGCACCGCGACGTGAAGGTCACGATGCTGTATGCCCACTTGGCGCCCGATTTCTTGGGCGATGAGATGGACCGGCTGAAGTACTAGGAAGTGGGAAAGTCGACGGTTCTGCCGATGCAGGATGCCGTCGCGATGGGGTGGCCGAGATGCTCTGGCTGCGAAGGATCGGCCTCGATGTTCTGCAGGGTTACGGCATGGGGTTTTCGGCCCAGGCGGGCAGCGAGCCGATCGTCGTCAGGACGGATGCAGAAACCGGAAGGCCCCACGAGACAAAGAACGGCCCCAGGTTCTTGCCAACCTTCTGCGAGAAGCGCAGCACCCACTGGTCCACGCGTTCCTGATCGGTCGATGGCGACATGGCAGCCGGCAGCGCGTTGTAGTCGGCAAAGACATTCATATAGGGCATCCAACCGAAGCCTTCTTGAAGCTGCAGGTACATCTCAAGTGGAAGGAACGCGTCGCTGCCCCAGGTCGCGTACTTGCGACCGCCCGCGATGAAGGCCTGGATTCGGTTCGTGCGCATCGCGGTAGTCAGCGATGGGTGCGCGGCACCGCGGGCGATGCCGAACAGCGTTTCAGACACGTACACGGACCACAGGTTGACGCTGGATTCCGTCGTGCCCTGCATCACCCAGGGCAGCCACTGGTGGTTGTGTCCAAGCTCGTGCCAATAGCCCCACTTGCCGGCGCGCAGCGCAGATACGCGGACCAGATCCACAGCTTCATCGAAGGGCGCCATGATCGGGTATCCCGAGTGCATGTAGCCACTGGAGATATCGCGATCGATCAAGTAGCGCTCGGCTCGTACGCGGGTGCGCGAGATCGATGCCAAGTCGGCTTCGGCGTCCATCACCGCGTCCCACTGATTCAACAGCGCCGCCGGATCGTCCAGCGTCCGAATGTACGAAGAGGGCAGCATCAGGTTGATCTTTTGCGATTCAAGCTCTGCCCAAGGCGCTGGGTTGTTGCGAATGGTCTGCCAGTCGACCAGCGTGGTGCTGTTGTGAACGTAGTGCGGGGCACTCACCGCGCCCGAGATCGTGAAGGCCAGCGAACCCAGGCTCTTGCCGCCGGGCACCGTGATGTAGATCGGTCCGCCGAAAGCGCTGGCCACCGTGACCTGCGCCGCGTCGAGCGGATAGGTGCGCACGATGGCCGGGAAGCGCAGCCAGCTTGGCTTGGCCCACAGCAGATCGGTGTGCGATCCGATCTGCACCTGCAGACCTTGATTCACGGCGGCGGCGGGCACCGTGATCGTGATTTTTTCACCCGGCGCCGCATACGCTCCGGTGTTGCGCCAAGCCGGATTCCCCGCGCCGGAGTATCCATAGCGCGTGTCGCGGCCGGCATACGTGCCGTTGATGGTGACGTTGAAGCTCTGGCGAGGGACGGTTCCCGCCACTGCGTATGGGAAGTCGGCCGCCGAAGCGTGAGCCGTAATCTGTGCGGCTGGCAGATCCTGCGAATAGCGATGCTGCAAGCGAATGCCAACCCGCCCAACTGGGTTGCTGGATGGATTGAACGGAGCAGCCGCCGTGATCACCGGAGGTGGTGCCAGCGACAGAAACAGCGCGCCTTCGTCATAGAACTGTTTGACGGCCAGCGGCAGGACGGCGATGGCGCGTTCGGCACTGGTTGCGGCCAGATCCAGATCGGCAGCGTTCAAGCTGGCGACAGATCCCGCGTGGTCGATCATCTTGTCCAGCGCGACCAGAGCATTGAGCAGCATGCTGGGCG
>JAYRFD010001137.1:0-4002 GCA_041908565.1 Polyangia bacterium
AGGCGGACTTCGTCAGCCAGCTACAGTCGATGGCTCCGGCGCCGTCGGCGGGGGCGGGGGCGGGGGCGGGGCGTCGCGCGACGGGCGCACCGATGGCCAGTCCGGCTCCGGCTGCAGCATCGGCGCCGGCACCAGCCAAGGGCCCGGCTGGCCCGACCCAAGCCAGCGCGCAGGTCGCCAGCTTCGAGCTGTCGGACGGCGACAGCGGAGGCGCGCTGGGGACGACGTCGATGCGCAAGGCCAACCGCGCCGCGGCCGAGATCCTGCAGCGCCGCATGGCCGAAGAACGCCCCGATGAGCTGAAGCTGATCCGCGATGCGGTGGGGGCCGATGTCGTGGTGGTGTCGGGCGTGTACGACCGCGTGCAGGACGTGCTGCGCGCCGTGCAGATCAAGCACGTGGTGATTCCTCCGTCCTTGCTGGATCGCCTGAACCTGCTGTCGACGCAGACCCTGATGATCAACTGCCCGGGCAACATGACCGATGCGGCGATCAAAAAGGTCCGCGACTTTGTCGCGCGCGGTGGCTACTTGGTGACGACGGACTGGGCGCTGACCGTGGTGTCGCGGGCCTTTCCGGGAACCATCGCGCACAACGGCAAGACGACTCCGAACGATGTGGTGGCCGTGCATGTCCACGATGACAACGAGCCGCTTTTGCGACACGTCAAAGTGATGCGCGATCACCCGCGCTGGTGGCTGGAAGGATCCAGCTTTCCGATCCGCATTCAGGATCCCAAGCACGTCCGCGTGCTGATGTCGTCGGAAGAGATGAAGCGACGCTATGGCGACGGCGCCGTGGTGGTCGCCTTCAATCACGAGCAGGGCAAGGTCCTGCACATGACCAGCCACTTCTATCTGCAGCAGTCCAAGCTGGTGGCGGAATCGGAAAAGAAGGCCGGCCGCGAGTTCGCCAAGAGCACCGGCATGAGCGACAAGCAGGTCGAAGATCTGCGCAAGCAGGGCGTGAACTTGGATGAAGTGAAAGCGGGCGAGATCAACGCCGCGTATTCGATGCAGCAGGTGTCGACGAACTTGCTGGTCGAAAAGCAGGCCGCGAACAAGGAGCTTCTGAACAAGCACTATCGCGCTCGCGTCGTCAGCGAAGACGTGCCGCTGGCACCGAACGCGGCGGCGCCCGATGCCAAGCCCGCGACGCGCGTGCGCAAGGACTACCGCGTGCAGGTGCTGGAAAAGAAGGACGGCAAGGCGCGCATTCGCGACCTGTTCGGCAACGTGGGATGGGTGCCCGACAACGCCCTGGCTTACTGTTTGGTGCGCCCTACCTGGGGCGCGACCGGGGGCGTGATCTTAGGCGCGACAAACGACAGCAGCTCTCGACCAATCAGCGCCTTGTCGGTGCGCACGTACTGTGAAAGCAGGATGTGATTGCCGTCGGGAATGGCGACGTTTCGACTGCGCGGATGCGGGCGACCGTGATTTGCCTTTTGCACGAAGGCCTGCATCGCTTCCACGCTGCAGACCGTGTCTTGATGCTGGGCGTCCGCGTAGTGATAGAGCAGCAGAACCGGCGCCGTGATGTTCTGGGGCGGGGCTTCGCGCAGCGCGCGGCGACGCACATCTTCGACGATGGCCAGCGCGTCCATGCGCTGCTTGGTGATCCAGTGGTCTTCGTAGCCGGGCTGCTTGCGCGCTTCCGGATCGCGACGCCAGCCCGCATCGCGATACTCACCCAGGACCGCCTTTACCAGAGGCAGGCCGACGCGGCGCGACAGCAAGAAGGCACCGGGGATCGCTAGCTCGACAAGCGGACTGGCCAAGACCAGACCGGCCACATCATCGGGGTGACGCGCGGCCAGCCAAGCCGCCAGAAGTCCCCCGGTTGACGAGCCCACGATCAGCAGCTTGCCGCCGAGCGCGCGCAGGCGATGCAGATCGTCTTCGACGCGCGCGAAGTACTGTTCGGGACGGGCCGCCGCGTGATGTTCCAGATCGCCGCCGTGTCCCGGCAGGCGCGTGTAGTAGGTCGTGGCGGAAAGCGCGCTCGCCAGCGGATCGATCACGGCCTCGCCTTCGCCACGCGACGCGCCGAAGCCGTGGATGTAATAGATCACGACCGCGGCCGCAGCGTCGGGCGCTTGTCCTTGCGCCCACACCACGCGTTCTTCGTTTCCGGGGCGGACGCCTTCGTCCTGCGCTTGCCGCTGACGGCGCTCGACATAGGCAGAAAACGGCTCGGCGCTGGGCGCTGCGTGCGGCGATTCCTGTGGCGAAAGCGGACGCGGCACGGCCACAAGTCCCAGCCCACCGGCCACAAGCAGAAGCGGCATCAGGACGCGCCACCTGCGCCAACGCCGCGCCGGAGCACGGTTTTCCGATGAAGGGGAAGGGGGCGAAGGCGACGCGGCGGGGCTCATGAAGATCCATGATCGATGGGTCGCGCTGCGCGGGCAAGCCGCGGCTTTGGCGGGCGCGCAGGTTTTCGTCTTCCCTGCCTCTTTGGATCGGGTACATAGGGGGACATCATGGACCTTGTGGCTTGCTTGCGTTTGCGATGTCCGCGCAGCGAATCGGCGCGGATGGTTCCCTGCGGTTCCTGTGCTGCCCGATGCTGGCGCGGCGGTGCGCAGTGACGGCGGTGCTGGGTGGAATGTCGCCGGCGGCGTTCCTGCGGGACTACTGGCAGAAGCGGCCCTTGCTGATCCGGCAGGCGGTTCCCGGCTTCCAGGGCCTGTTCGATCGCGATGCCTTCCTTTCGCTGGCGCAGCGCGAAGATGCGACGTCGCGGCTGGTCATTTCGCATCCGCGGCGCAAGAAGTCGCGCTGGGAACGCCACGATGGACCGTTTGAGGACCTGGACGAAAGCCAGCTACCGGAAAGCCACTGGACGATGCTGATCCACGGCATCGAAAGCCTGGTGCCCGGCGGCTGGGAGCTTCTGCGTTCGTTTTCGTTTGTCCCCAACGCGCGCATCGACGATCTGATGGTCAGCTATGCCAGCGACGGGGGGACGGTGGGCCCGCACGACGATCTGTACGATGTGTTTCTGCTGCAAGGCCCCGGTCGGAAGCGCTGGCAGATCAGCACGCAGCGTGACCGCACGCTGGACCCGGACGCCGCCATCAAGGTGCTGAAGTCCTTCGTCCCCGAAGAGGAATGGCTGCTTGAGCCGGGCGACATGCTGTACCTGCCACCGGGCGTGGCGCACTACGGCATCGCCGAGGGACCCTGCTTCACCTATTCCATCGGCTTTCTGGCCCCGTCGCATCGCGAGCTTGTGCAGGGCTTTCTGGGGTTCCTGGGCGAAGCGATCGACAAAGAGATCGATCCCAACGCGCTGTATGAAGATCCGGATCTGCGCACGCAAAAGGACCCGCTTCAGATCGGCGATCAGATGGTCGCGCAGGTTGAATCTGTGCTGGGTCGCATTCGCTGGGATGCCGATCGAATCGGTGAATTTCTGGGCCGCTACCTGACGGGAGCCAAGGCGCACGGGGGCTTCATCGTGCCGCCGCGACCGCTGTCGGAATCGGCCTTCGCAGCGCGGCTGAGCCGACCCGGACGACTGGAGCTGGCGCTGCCCAGTCGAGGCCTTCTGCGCGGCGGGCGGCTGTTCTTCAACGGCGAAGTCCACGACGCGGGCCCCGCGCTGCTGCAGCTATTTTCGCAGCTTGTGGGCGATCGGGCCGTGCCCTTGCCGCTGCGGCTCGACAGTCAAACGCTGACCCTGCTGCACGACTGGTATACCGCCGGCTACCTGCACGTTGACGAGCCCGCGAGTCGGGCTACGCGCTCTGTTGCAGCGCACGTCGGATAAGATCCGGCGGAACCTGCGGCGGCCCCAGCGTGGCAGCGCTCGCTTTGCGTCGACGCCGACGTTGACCTGGGCCCGTCGACCTGGCGTCCGCATCGGCGTCTGAGTCGGCTTCCAACCAGGGCGGCGCGTCGAACCAGCGGCGCACGTCTTCGTCAAGGCCGATGCCGTGCATGAAGTTGTACAGCGCCTTGCGCAGCCCGTGTCCCAGGCGATCGTGATCGCAGC
>JAYRFD010001138.1:0-2266 GCA_041908565.1 Polyangia bacterium
CACTGTGCGGTATGGCACTGTTCGTGCTGAGTCTCGCTTCCGCATGGAATCCACAACGCTCCTGCCTGGCTCCTCCTCGCGGCTTTCTGATCCGGTTTCAGCGACGGACAGAACACCGCACTTGGTGGCCGTTGTCCTGAACAAGAACGCGCGCGCGGTGACTCCGCGACAGATTCGCCGCGTCGCCGAGATCAACGGAGCAGACCACGTCTTCGTTTCGAGCAGCGTCGAAGACAGCCGGCGCTTCGTCTGCGCGATCGTCGAGCGCGGCTATCACACCGTGCTGTTCGGCGGCGGCGACGGAACCTTTGTCTGCTGCGTCAACGACCTCTTGGCCGAGTGCGCGCGACAGGCGCGTCCCGTCCCCCGCGTCGGTGTCTTGCGCCTGGGAACCGGCAACGCCATCGGCTACTACGTCGGCGTGCAGCCGCCCAACGAACGCGGCCTGCGCACCGAGATCGCACGCGCTGCCGAGACCGGAAGCTCGACGCGCGAGCTACCACTTTTGAAAGTCGACGGCAAGCTGGCGCCATTTGCCGGCACCGGGCTTGATTCGCAGATCCTCGATGACTACGCAGCGACGACGCGCGCCATCGATCGCATGGGCCTGGGCGGCATCTTGGGATCGGGCTTTCGATACACGCTGGCGGTTGGACTGCGATCGGTGCCGCGCTTCATGATGCGCCGGCTGCCGCAAGTCGAAGTGGTCAACGTCGGCGGTCCCGCGTATGCCATCGGCGTCGACGGGCGCGTCGATCAGGTGTCGCTGCCGCGGGGCACCGTGCTGTACCGCGGACCGTGCACGCTGGCCGGCGCGGCGACCGTTCCCTGTTACGGCTTTGGGGTGCGCATCTTCCCATTCGCCGACATGCGTCCCGACAAGTTTCAGCTGCGCTGCACCGACGCATCGGCCATGGAAGCGCTTTCGCACCTGCCCAGCGTGCTGCGCGGCACGTATCGCAGCGCGACCCTGCGCGACTTCTTGTGCGACGCGGTCGAGATTCACATGGAACATCCGGTGCCCATGCAGATCGGCGGCGACATCCAGCGCGCTCACCGCGACTTTATGCGCATCGATCTGGCCGAGCGCCCCGTGCGCCTGGTCTGGCCCAAGCCTCCGACTCCCGCCGGCGCGGCTCTGTAACGCGCGCAAATTCCTGACCTAACGTCAGATCCCCCTTGACCGCCCGTCGCTACGCAAGGTACGCGGATGGTCTATGAGCGATTCGCTTCATCCCATCCGCGTGCCGTCCGCCGCCGCGCGCAGCACCGACCATCCGTATGCCGACTTCGTGGCGCAGGTTGACAAGCCAGCGCGCTACCTGGGCGGCGAATTTCAGTCGGTGCGCAAGGCCTGGAACAGCGTCTCGGTGCGCTTGGCCCTGGCCTTTCCCGATGTCTACGAGATCGGGATGTCGCATCTGGGGACGAAGATCCTCTACTCGCTTTTGAACAAGCACCCCAGCATCCTGTGCGAGCGCGCATTTACGCCCTGGGTCGACATGGAAGCGCAGCTTCGGCAGCGCGGCCTGCCGCTTTACAGCCTGGAATCGGCGCGGCCGCTGCGCGACTTCGATGTCGTCGGGATGTCGCTGCAGTACGAGCTGACCTATACCAACTGCCTGACGCTTCTGGATCTGGGCGGCATCCCGCTGCGAGCCGCCGATCGAGGCGATGCCGACCCGCTGATCATCGGTGGTGGACCGACGGCGACGCATCCCGAGCCGGTCGCTCCGTTCTTTGACTGCTTCTTGGTGGGCGAAGCCGAAGACGTGCTGCCCGATCTGCTGCTGCTGTATGCCGAACTAAAGCGCGCCGGTCTGAATCGACGCGAACGCCTGATCCGCCTGGCGGCCCGCGGCGCCATCTATGTGCCCGAGCTTTATCGCACCGAATTCGACCCCAAAAGCCAGCGCGTCGTGGTCACCGGCCCCATCGAACTCGACGACCCCATTGTTTCAGCGTCCGCGGCATGTGAAACACCCAAATCCGACGGAGATGTTTCAGCGCGTGAAACAGGTGAAACATCGGTGGCCAAGGCCGGGAAGGCTTCATCCGCGGCCTTGGGTGAGCGCCGCATTCCCCATCCCGTGCTGCGTAGCTGGGTGCCGGATCTGAACCGCTTCCCCTTCCCCGCCGATGCTCCGGTGCCCTATGCCGAAGCCATCTTCGATCGCGTCAGCGTCGAGATCGCTCGCGGCTGCACCGAAGGCTGTCGCTTCTGCCAAGCCGGCATGATCTATCGACCGGTGCGCGAGCGCGACCC
>JAYRFD010001139.1:0-4121 GCA_041908565.1 Polyangia bacterium
CGGCGCGCGAAGGAATTGAATCAGACTTGATGTCGTTGCCGCGGTAGGATCGAGCCGACGCATCTGCCGTCTGAGTGGCTGTCACCATGGGTCCATATGTTGTGCTGGGCGTGTTGGTCTTGTTGGCGACGTGGTACCTGTGGCGGGCACGTCCCGAGGACGACAGCAGTCGAAACCTGCCACCGGGCCTCGTGCCGGATCGGCCCGATCGGTCATCGCAGCGCGCACAGACCGCAGCTGTGTCTGTCGGAAAAAGCGGCAACACGGCAAAGGTTCGCGCAGCGGCGGCGCCAGCGCCCTTGTCATCAGACACGAACGCAGACTGGCAGCAGGCGATCGAGCGCTTGCTGCAAGAGCCCAGCTATCGCATCAAGCCTGGGAATGCAGACTGCCAGCAGCTGATCGATGCGGGTGTTCCCTCGCTGGCCGTCCTGTATGAAGCGGTCGTGCGCAATGCCAAGCGCTGGGTGCAGCTGCATTCCGCCATGGCGGTTGTGGCTGAAGGCCTGGGCGATGCGGGGCGTGATGCGGTGGCTGATCAGCTGGCAAATGCCGTCGCACAACACCACGGTCGCATGACTTCGTTCTTGACGTATGTCTCGTCCGCGATGACCCCTGCGCTGGTCGACGCGCTGTGCGCACGAGTCAACATCGACAACGCAAGCGCCTTCGGTGAAGCCGCTGCCCATCACGGTGAAAAGGCATTTGTCGTCGTGGCGGAACGGCTTGGACTCGCGCCTGTCGCAGAACGAGAGGCCCTGCAAAAGATGCTCGCATCCATGCTGGCGTCGACGTCGCTGTCCCCCAAGTCGCTTTGGAAGACCGCGGTGTCGCACGCAAGTCCGCTGGTGCGCGCGGCCGCCGCGCAGGCTGGTCAGGCACCGAAAGGACAGAAGGGGGATGCCGCACTGCAGGCCTTGGCCAATGACGCGGACGAAGCGGTGCGTCATGCGTTTGTCGTTGCAACAGACGTCATTCCAGCGACTACGCTGCGTCGCCTGACAACAGACCCCAGTCCGCGTGTGCGTGCCGCAGCCGTTTGGAAGCTGGATGGCGACGACGACGCTGCGCAGTCAGAGCTTCAGCGCTTGCTGGGCGATCCGCATCCTGCGGTGGCGCTGATGGCCGCGGTGAGCTTGGACCACACGTCGGCGCAGGATCGCATCTTGGCCGGCCTTTCCAGTCGCGACGTCATTCTGCGCGAGTGCGCCACCCTGGTGGTGGGCTTCTTGCCCAAAGAAGCGTTCTGTCCCGCGCTGCGCGACCTTGCGCGGCAAGGCAGCGCGTCAGAGATCGCCGCCGCTGTCGGCAGTGCCGATGATGAGCCGGAACCGCTGGCCGCCATTGCGGAGCTGATGCAGCAAAGTCCTGCTGAGCCGATCCTGCACGCGGGCGAGATCCAGCTTGCGTTCAGCGACTGCCCCGAAGCCATCGATCTGGCGGCCAGCTTGCTGTCTCCGCAGCTTCCTGCTCGCGTCCGTCGAGCAGGGTTTTACAGCATGGCCCCGCACCGATCGGCCTGGGCCGCGAAGCTTGGGCCCTATCTGCATCCGGATGAGCCGCTGTTGGCGGATCTGATCGCGGAGCTGGACACCGCCTTGATAGGCGATGAGCCCATCGATCAAGAGCTGTTCCGGCGCATCAAAGAGCGATATCCCGAAGGACCGCTTTCGGACTTCGCCGACGAGGCACTGGCCAAGGCATGACGCTGCGCATGCGGGTACAACTCATCGATCGGCATGGGCCGGTCGAACGAAGAATCGAACAAAGAATCGAACAAAGAATCGAACGAACAGGGAACTGGAAACCATCGGTCGTGGTTTGCGTGGCCTCTGCCACACAGCGCGAACTGCAATGCAGCCAGGGAAATGCTGGGATGCGATATCGTGATCGAACATGGGATGTGGGGATGAGCATGCCAACCAGCGATCACGGCGGAGTTATGTATGGATAAGGCTTCTGTCTCGTCGACATTTGGAACTCCGCTGGTACGCGGCAGCGCCATGTTCTTCTTGCTGTTGGTCGTGCTGTGGGCCGTCGCATGGCGTGTGCAGCAGCCAGCCGCACCTGTCGGGGACGATGCCCCGGCGATTCAGTTTTCAGAGTCACGCGCGATGCGTGTGGTGCGCAAGCTCGCCGATGAGATCGGCACGCATCCGGTCGGCAGCGCGCAGGCAGCCGTAGCGGCGGACTACCTGGCGGCTGAGCTTCGCAAGCTGCCCCGCGTCGAGGTCGAGCTGCACGATGTGGAAGGCGACACACGTCTGAATGTGTGGAGCGAAGTGGCCTTTCACTATCGCGTCCGCAACGTGGTGGCTCGTCTGCCCGGCAAGCGCACGGATGCCCTGCTGATCAATGCGCACTACGACTCGCCGGTGGAAGCGCACGGTGGGGCGGACAACGGCATTGGCACTGCAGCGGCGCTGGAAACCATGCGCGCTTTGTCCGCTGCACCGCAGCTGGAATGGACCGTCATCCTGAACCTAAATGGCGGGGAAGAGGCTGGCTCTGGCGGCGCCGCAGGCTTTCTGCAACATCGCTTCGCCAAAGATGTCCGCGCCTTCATCGACACCGATGGATCGGCGCGCGGGCGTGCCAACTTGATGCAGGCCAGCGCAGATTATCCCGCGCTGCTGCGTGCCTATGCGGGCTCGGTGCGTAGCCCGCTGGCGACGGTGTTCGGCAACGATTTTGTGCAAAGCGGACTGTCGCAGGCCAGCGGAGACTTTGAGCCGCTGACGCGCGCGGGTCTGCCGGGACTTGACCTTGCGGCAGTTGGAGACACCTGGGGTGTGCACACGCACCTGGACCGCTCGACGCGCCTGCAGCCCGGTACGCTGCAAGACCTGGGCAACGCGATGCTGGCGGTTGCTCTTCGCTTGGCCTCGGATGCTCCGCAGCTCTCGCGATCAAGCGAGCGAACCGTGTACTACGACGTGCTTGGCCTGACGACGCTGGTCTATTCGCAGGGGACAGCCAGCCTGCTTTCGCTGCTTTCGCTGCTGCTGCTGCTGGGATCGATCGTACAGATCGTGCGAAAGGGCCAGGTGACTACGCGGGATCTGCTGTCGGGTCTTGGCGTGACGATCGCGGCGCTGTTCTCAGGTCTGCTGGCGGCCTTGCTGGCGGCAGGCGTGGTGTCCGTTGGGCTTGGGCGCCCCCATGGTTTCTATGCAACCCCGTGGCTGATCGTGCCCGCTTATGTCGGCGCTGGACTGTGCGGAATTCTGGCTGTGCATGCTCTGTGGCGTCGACGGCAAGAACGATCTGGAGAGCCAGATCGCGACCGCGTCCTTCTTGTCACCTGGGCTGCGGGTCTTCTTCTGTGGGCCGTCGTTCTTTCCTTGTGCACGCTGGGATCGTTGGGGCTGGGCTATTTGCCGCTGTGGTGGGTGCTGCCTGGGGCGCCGCTTTTGGCCGTGGCCAGCGCACGACCGCGCGCTCGTTTGCCGCTGTGGCTCTTGGCGGTGGCGATCGGCATGACGCAGCTGATCCATCTGGCCATGGGCCTGTTTCCGGCGATGATCGGCCTGCTGATCGGCATGTCTCCGACGCCAGCGCCGGGCGATGTGATGATGGTCGTCTTGCTGTGGCTGCTGATCCTGGCGCCGCTTGCGCTGTCTGGTATGGCGTTTGTCCATCGCGCAGGCTCGCTGCGCCCCCTGATCGTGGGCTGCCTTGGGATCGCGCTGATCGGGCTGCTGGCGATGGCGCTGCGCATGCCGTATTCGCCCGATCGGCCCAAGCGTCTTCTGGCCGTGCACGCGATGCAGAATGGGCAGTCCGCCGTTCTGCTGTCGAGCCAGGACTATCTGCCGGTGGATTCGCTGGCGGCCACGCTGCAAGGCGTTGAAACCGTGCCATCAAGCGAGTCGTGGGAGCACTTCATGCCGCCGGGCTGGCTGCCACCGTTCCGTCACAAACTGAAGGCTGCTCCGCTGTCCTTGCCGCCGCCGCGTCTTGAAGTGCTAGAGCGGCGCGACGATGGAGCGCAAGGCACGCGCACGCTGCGTCTGCGCCTGTTCGCGCAAGGCTGGGTAACGTTCGTGCACATCCCGCGCGAGCCGCTGGTTGGCTGGTCCTTGGGCGATCCACTGCCGCAGCCCATCGCAGGACAGCGC
>JAYRFD010001140.1:0-10945 GCA_041908565.1 Polyangia bacterium
CAGTACATCGACGGGCAGCCCCTGCACGCAGCCATCGGAACGCTGAGCCTGCAGGACAAAGCGCGCGTCATCAAAGAAGCCGCCGAAGCCCTGCACGCCGCCCACGAACTGGGCATCATTCACCGCGACATCAAGCCCGCCAACATCATGCTTCAGCGCACGCCGGATGCGGGGCCGCGGCCGGTGATCATGGACTTTGGATTGGCGCGCGAATCGGGCGAAGGCCAGGGGCTGACCGAGTCGGGCGCGGTGATGGGCACGCCGGCCTATATGGCGCCAGAGCAGGCGCGCGGCGACACGCGCCTGATGGATCGCCGCACCGATGTCTATGGCTTGGGCGCGACGCTGTACGCGCTTCTGGCCGGGGCGCCGCCCTTTGTCGACGAGACGCCAGCGGCCACCATGCTGCGCGTCATCACCGAAGAGCCCAAGCTCTTGCGCAGCATCAATCATTCGGTGCCGCCTGCGCTTGAGATCATCGTCAGCAAGTGCCTGAACAAAGAGCCGGCGCAGCGCTACGCCACCGCGCGCGACCTGGCCGATGATCTGGATCGTTTTCTGCGGCAGCAGCGCATCGTCGGCAAGCGCACCAGCCTGTGGTATCGCCTGCGCTTTCGAGCGGCGCACAACCGACCGCTGACCGCCGCCATCTTGGCCCTGGGTCTGAGCCTGCTGGTTCTATCTGGCTACGGCGTGCGCACGCGCATCCACAGCCTGCGTGAGCAGCAGCGCGCTGCGCAGCAAGCGGCGCTGGCGCAGAAGCTGGGGCAGTCCGTCGAGCGGCTGGAGTGGCTGGTGCGCGCCAGCTACACGCAGCCGCTGCACAACATCGAGCCCGAACAAGCGGCGCTGCGCGAGCAGATGAAGACCCTCGATCACGATCTGCAGTCGTATGGCGAGATCGGCCAGGCGCTGGGTCACTATGCCCTGGGGCGCGGCCACCTGGCCCTGCACGACTGGGACACCGCCTATGATCACTTGAAGCAGGCCGAGGCGGCGGGTGTGCACGAGCCTGAGCTGTTCTTTGCCTTGGGTCGCGCGCTCGGCGAAAGGTTCAATGTTGCGCTGTCAAACGCGCGGCGCAGCGGGGACAAGAGCTTCGTCGAAGCGCGCCGTCGCGAGCTGGATCGCGAGCTTCTGATCCCGGCCCGCGACTATCTGTCGCAAAGCCGCGGCAAGACCACGCAGCCCGCCAGCTTCGTTGAAGCTCTGCTCGATCGCTACAGCGACCGGCCCGACGCGGCGCTGCTGAACGCTGGCTTCGCCTTGCGACAAGTGCCCTGGCTGTACGAAGCCGCCAAGCTGCAAGGCGACGTGCTGCTGAGCCGCGCGCTCGAGACCCGCGACCGCGGCGACATCGCCACCGCCCGCCGCCTGTTCCAGCAAGCCGTCGCCCGCTTCGAGTCCGCCGCCGAACAAGGCCGCAGCGACCCCCAAGTCTACGAAGAACTCGCCGAAGCCTGGATCCGCCAGGAGGAGATGGAGGTGAATAACGGAAATAATCCACATGAACTCTTGGAAAACGCTCTATCTGCAGCTCGATATGCAATTGAAATTAATCCTAAGTGTTCCAATGGCTACCAAAAGCAAGCATATACATATATGTTCCTCGCTGAGTATCAATTTCCGATTAATGATCATGAATTAGTAAAAACAATTGAACTGGCTATTTCGGCATCGACGCGGGCGATCTTTGCGAATCATCACGATCCTTTCTCTCATGAAATTGCCGGAATATCATATAGTCTCATGATGGCATATCAGAACGGCAATGGTAACCTTCGGCAAGGTGAAGGGTATTTTTCAAAAGCACTGGCCGAACTAAGTACCGCCATAAGCATGTACGGAGAATTTATTTGGTCATATAACGACATTTCGCTTCTATATATGCTTGATTCTGACAAGAAAACTGAGGAATTCGAAGACCCAACGATCGCATTGAAGCAAAGTGACATGTATATCCGTCGCGCGCTAGCCATAGATCCTGAGTATATTAACGGAATCGGAACCCGAGTGAATATTCTTATGCGTACTATTCGCTGGATGGTGGAGATAGGCCACGATCCCAGAATATCATATGATGGTCTGAAAGAAATAGTAATCGATCAGCGAAAATTATCACTCATTGGCATGCTTGTGGCAGAGGCAAAATCAAGGTCAGCTACCTTGGCCGCACGTGGAGTCTCTCTGCTTGGTGGTGACAATTCAAGATATGTGGACGATGCTCGTTCTGGAATTGAAGAAATGATCAAAACAGATCGACGGTACTGGTTAGCGTGGTATCTGCTGTCGCATTTATATATTCTTCTATTAGAGAACAGAAATTCTGTTTCTGATTCACAAGAGTCTTTTCTTCAGCAAGGTCTGGCTGCGGCGGGGAAGTGTCGGGGGCTTTATGCGGGGGCGGAGTGTTTGGCGGATGAGGGGCTCTTGCGAGCGCTGTCGGCCGAGTGGCTGCAGCGGACGGGGCGGTCTCCGCTGCGTGAGCTGGATCTGGCGGTGAGCCTGGCGCAGAAGGCGGCGGAAAAGCTGCCGGCGGACATGGACGTGCGCAGCGCGGTGGCGCAGACCTGGGTGCGCGTGGCGCAGGTCAAGCTGCAGCGAAAGCTTCCCGTGCAGGCCGATGTCGATCGCGGGCTGGCGCTGGTTGGGCGGCTGTTGGCCAAGGCGCCCAAGTGGCCGCGCGCGCTGGCGGCGCAGGGCCTGCTGCTGCGCGTGCGCGCCAAGAGCACACGGGGCGCGGTCGCGCAGCAGGCGGCGCAGCAGGCGGCGGCGGCGATGCGGTTGATGGGGCAGGGCAACCCGCTGTTGCTGAAGTTCTACGCCAGCGAGATCGCCGACATCGACCGGCTGGCCGGCCCGGCGGTCACAGGTCTCACAAGTCTTTGATCACCAAGTTGAACGAGCAGCGCATGCGCATACGGGCGCCGTCTTTGGGGCTGTACTTGGGAAAGGACCAGCCGCGGATCGAATCTTCGATGCAGCGCAGGGCGGCGCCGGTCGGCAGGGCGACCGGATGGGCCTGGCGATCTTCCGGGCTGCGCTGAAAGTCCAAAAGGTGCAAGCGCCCGCGCGCGCTGTGGACGTGGCCCAGCCCGTCAAGCTCGATCTCCCAATCGGATGTCAGGCCGACGTTCTTGGGAAAGCTCGCCAGGTCGCGATCGAAGCAGGTCGCGGCGCGCGCGCGGTTGGCGCTGACCACCGCAGACATCTCCATCCCGCTGATGTGGCAGAGCTCGTTGCGCAGCGAGGCATCGCCGACCGGCATGCGTGTGCGCCGGTGCGAGTCGCCCGCGGGTCGCGTCTTCCCGTCGCTGCGAATGGGCTTGTCCTCGTCATGTCCCGCCTGCGTGGGTTCGCTGGATGAGGCACCCGAGAGCCCGATCGATCGCGCAAAGCGAGACTCGGACGGAGTCGTTTGGATCGCGCGGCGGACGCTCTGCTGCGTGGTCCAATAGATGCTTCCGCCGACCAGAAGCGGCGCCAACAGCGACACCCAGATGCCACTTCCCGATCGCGCGTGCGGCGTCGGCGCGGTGAGTGGTGCAGGGCTTGGCGTCGGCGCGGGTGCAGGAGGCAGAAGGGACGGACGTTCCAGCTTCACCGCGACGCCGCAGTAGTCACAGCGCCGATGCGTGGCGCCGTCCGCTGGCACGGGCAAGAACGCGTGGCAGTTGGGACAGCGGTCTGCCGATGGGGTCGCGCGCTCTGATTCCATGGGTGAGAGCTTGAGTATATCGCGGACGGCCTGCGCACCGGGGCGGCGTGTCTACGACGGCCAGGCGGGAATCAGGCGGGAATCAGGCGGCGGGCTGCACAGACCGGCGCTCGTCGAGGATCACCGGCACGCCTTCCGATGCGGTCAGCACGACCCCGCGACGAATGGTGCGCGGCGTATAGCCCGGAGCCAGCCGCATGCGCGTGCGTGAGAACAGCGCGGCCAAGACCATCTTCATCTCGTACGTGGCGAAGGCGGCGCCGATGCAGCGACGGTTACCGCCACCAAAGGGCAGCCACTCGTTGGCTGGCAGCTTTTCGCGCAGGAAGCGCTGCGGATCGAAGCGCTGCGGATCGCGATACGTCGCTGCGCGCTGGTGAATCAAAGCGATGGCCGGCGCCACCACCCAGCCTGCCGGAATGTCATAGCCGCCCAGCTGCATCGGCTTGGCCAGCATGCGCGCCACCATCGGAGCAATCGGGCGCAGGCGCAGCGCCTCGCGAATCGTCGCATCCAGCAGCTCTAGCTTGGCGACCTTGGCCGGATCCAGCGCGCCACTTGGCGTGCAGGCGGTCGCAAGCTCGCTTTGCAGGGCGGTCAGCGCATCGGGATGCTGCAGCAGCAAGGCGACGGTCCAGCCCAGCGCGTTCGCCGTGGTCTCGTGCCCGGCGACCAGCATGGTGACCAGCTCGTCGCGCAGCTCTTGGAAGCTCATGGCCTGACCTTGTTCGTCGCGGGCCTGCATCATCAGCGACAGGATGTCGCTGCGCCCCTCGGCTTCGCCTGTGGTGCGACGGCGCTCGACCTCTTGCCGCAGAAGATCGTCCATCTCGCGCACGATGCGCTTGAAGCGGCCCCAGGGCGAAAGACCAAACAGCTCGTGCTGCAGGATGGGGAAGATCAGGAAGGGATTGGAAGCCAGCTCGACGCCGGTCTGCGTCAGCTTGAACAGGCGATCGAACTGCGCATTCGAATCGCTGGCGGTCTGCGTCGATCCGGCCGAGCTGCCGCCGATGCCAAAGATCGTGCGCAGGATGACGCGCAGTGTGATCGCCTGCATCTGCGGATGCAGCGGAAACGGCCGCGCAAGCGGGAACTGCGCGACGGCCTCCTGCGCTAGATCGAGCATGGTCTGGCCATAGGCCAGCATTCGTTCGCCGTGGAAGGCGGGGGCCAAAAGCTTGCGCTGCCGCGCGTGCGGTTCGCCGTCCAGAACCAGCAGCGAGTGATCGCCGACAAAGGGTCGCAGCATGCTGTTCGACTGGCCGCCCAGAAACTGATCGGGACTGCCCAGAAAAATGTCGCGGATCAGATCGGGGTTGGCGACCACCAGCGCGGTGCCGAAGCCGACCATGTCGAAGCGAAACACGTCACCGTACTTGGCGGCGCAGTCGGCCAGGAATTCCATGGGATGACGCATCCACTGCGCGGTCTGCCAGATCGCGGGGCTGCTTGGGCCTGGGGGAAGGTTCATGCGTCCATCATAGGCGAGCGCGCTTCGGGGCCAGAAGGGGAGCGCAAGATCGCAGATCGAAAGCGAAAAGCGGCGTCGGTCGCGATACTATCGAAGCATGGCGAAGTCTGAAGCCACTGCACGCAGCATCCTGGCCCTGCGCTACATGCAGGACTTCCGCTGCATCGGCGGCGACTGCGAAGACAGCTGCTGCGAAAGTGGCTGGGCGATCTACGTCGATCAAGAACACCTGATCAAGCTGCGACGTGCCTTGCCGCAGCAAGTGGATGCGCCATCAAGCAGCAGTCCCGATGCGCTGCCGACGTTTGATCAGGCGGTGCGCATGCTGCCCAAGGATCAGCGCAGCGAGCGCGCCTTCGCCCAGCTGATTCCCGACGACAAAGGACGCTGCTCGCTGCTAAGTCCGCAGGGCCTGTGTCGTCTGCACGCGCAAAAAGGCGAAGACGCGCTGCCCGACACCTGCGCCATGTATCCGCGTCACCTGAACCAAGTCGGCGCGCGGTTAGAGCTAGCCGGTGCCCTGTCCTGTCCCGAAGTGGCGCGGCGGGCGCTGCTGCCGGAAGACGCCACCGACTTGGTGCCGGTGCCGCTGGCCCTGCAGGGTCGGGGACAGCGACAGCTTGAGGCGCCCAAGGGGCCGGTTGGCGGCAACGCAGCGGATCCGCAGGCGCCGTATCGTCACTTGGATGCGGTGCGCGGAACGATGGTGCGCTTGCTTTCTCTGCGCGACTATCCGATGTCGAGCCGCCTGTTCTTCACCTGCTTTCTTTCCCACAAGTGCAGCGACTTGCAGAGCCAGCCCGCGTCGCCGATCGACCCGCTTTCCTTCTTGGAACGGGCCGCGCCGATAGACAGCGCCGAAGTCCAGGGCGAGTTGCATCGCCGCTTGCTTGATGCACTGCCGACGGCGCCGCTGCCGCTGCCGCTTTTGATGACCGTGCTGCGCCGACAACGACAGGTGCCAGGTGGGGATGCCTTCGCGCGCTTGGTGGTCGAGCTAGCCGCGAGCTACCGCGACGACTCCGCCGACGGAACAAGCACTGCGCAGACCTCGACATCACCGTCCATCGATGACCCGGCTTTGGCCGATGGCGCGCGTCTGGATGTCGCGTATCGCGCGCGACAACGGATCGTGGACGACGTGTTTCGGACGCGCATCGATCACTACCTGTTTAACTATGCGCGTCACTTCTGGATGAAGGACTGGTACACGCTGTCTCCATCGCTGTGGCTGCACACGCAGAGCTTCCTTTTGCGCGTGGCAATCCTGCGCTTTGTACTGCTGGGGCATCCCCAGGCACTGGCCGCGGCACGGCTAGGTCCGACGGCGGGGCAGGATCTTTTGGATCGGCTGGCGGTGCGCGCGTTCTATTCGCTGTCGCGCGCCATGGAACACAGCGGTGGCTTTCGCAGCGCCGTGCAGGAATACGTGCAGCAGCAAGCCGCAGGCATCCCGGATGCCATCGCGCTTTTGTCTGTCTAGCGCGCTCGGTCGCCGATCAAAAGCACAAGCGTCTATCAAAGGCGCTCAGCTTGGCCGTCGATTCGAAGCTCTGCGGACCCCGCGCCCGCTGCTGCGGACGATCGCGGCGGCCTGCAGATTCCGACGACCGCGGACGCAGCGGTTACAGCGCGCAGCAGTCTGCACGCGACGCGCTTAGCTGCGACCGAAGACCGGAATGGCGGCGCCGCTGATGTCGCGAGCGGCGGTCGAGCACAGGAACAAGATGACCTGCGCCAGCGACTCGGGGCGGACCCAGCGGGCGGGATCGGCGGCCGGCATGTTCTGGCGGTTGGCCGGTGTGTCCAGGATGCTGGGCAGCACGCAGTTCACGCGGATGTTCAGCTCTGCAAGCTCTGCAGCCATGCTTTCGCACAGACGCAAAAGCGCCGCTTTCGATGCTGCGTACAGGCCCATGTCGGCGGGACCTTGCAAGGCCGAGCGCGAGCCGATGAACACGATCGATCCGCCGCCGCCGCGCTTCATCACGGGCACCACGCCGTGCGCCAAGTTGAAGGCGGATCGCGCGTTGAGATCCATCAAGTAGTTCCAGTCGGCCTCGGTGGATTCGTGGGTCACGCCCATGCGAAAGCCGCCGGCGATGTGGATCGCGGCGTCGATGCGCGACACGGCCTGCTCGGTGGCGTCGGCGAAGCTCTTGGCTTCGTCCAAGCGCGTGATGTCGGCCTGATGGATGTGGCAGCGCTCGGGCGAAAGACCGAGCTCGCTGCGCAAGAGCCCCAGGCGTTCGCGATTGTGGTCGGTCAAGACCAGGGTCGCGCCCTGTTCGGCAAACGCTTGCACTGCTGCGCGGCCCAGTGCACCGGCGGCTCCGGTGATCAAAACGACTTTCTGATCGAACTGCATGGCTCCCCTCTGCGATCCCTTGGCGGTGGCTCAGCCGTTCTTTGGGGCGACGGGTCTTTTGCCCCAATCGGAATCTACACAGTATCGCAGAAGGGTCAGAAAGTATTGCCGCACATCGGGGATCTCGATGCCGGTGCCGGCCAGATCGCGGCGGGTGTGACTGGTATCGAAGGCAGCGCCGTGGCTCAGGTACGGGACGTAGATGCGACCGGTGTCCATCGCTTTGCGTCGCTTGCCGCGAAGTACGAAGCGCAACAGCGGCCGCACCCAGCGCTCGAAGGTGGCCAGCGGTATGAACATCGGCTTGTAGACGCGGAAGAACTCGGCGGCGACATCCATGGCCGCGCCGATCGTGGTTGCGCGTTCAGGCCCGGCGGCCAGGTGATAGGTCTGGCCGCGCGATGAATCCAGCCGCCCCAGGGCCAGGATCGACTTGATGACGAAGTCGACTGGAACCAAGTCGACGATCCCCGCGCGCGAGGCCGGCACCGCAGGAATCAAGCCGCGCGCGAAGACCTTCAGCGGCCAGTACATGACCTTGAACGAAGACGTGTAGCCGCTTTGGCTGTCACCCACGACGATGCTGGGGCGATAGATCGTCACCGGCAGCGGCGGATCGGTCGTGGTCGCCATGGCGGCGCGCACCAGCTTTTCGGCTTCAAACTTGGTCTGTTCATAGGTGTTGTGGAAGCCCTGACCGCAGTCGAGATCGTCTTCCAGGATGCGCCCCGGGCGGTTGCCCGCGACATAGGCCGTGCCGATGTAGTGCAGGCGGCGCAGGCAGCCTTGTCGCTGTGCGGCGCGGCACAGGGCCAGGATTTCGCGAGTGCCTTCCACATTGGTGGTGCGCGCTTCCGCAAGAGGCAGATCAAAGCGGACGGTGGCGGCGCCGTGATAGACCTCGACGGTTCGCGCGGCGACAGCGGCCAGCGTCGTTTCATCCAGGCCCAGGTGGGGGCGCGTGATGTCGCCGGGCAGCGCGTGGACGCGGGCTCTGCGTGGATCGAAAGCGGGCAGCGGGGCGCCTTCGTCCAGCAGCGTGCGCAAGCGCGACTCGGCCAGCAAGACGACCTCTTCTCGACTGGCGGGTGGCGGCGATCCGGCGCGCTCACCGCGAACCAGGCACAGGATGTCGAAGTCCACGGGCAGCGTCGTGATCAGCTGCCACAAGAGCTCTCGCCCAAGGAAGCCGGTGGCCCCGGTCAGGACCACGGCCGGACGCTGAGATGCCGCGGTGAAACCCGCAGCCGGTGCAGGAGAAGAGGTCATCATCAGGGCGCGGAGTATATCGCCGTGCCTCTTGCGAGCGACGCCGGAATTCGTGCGGACTCTGCGCGGCTGCAGCGGTTCAACAACCTGGCCGATGCACCGCGGGGTGGATTCCGTTTGCGCTGCCTCGCGCGCACAGAATTTCCCCTCGCCGAAGGGGTTTTGTTTATGCTCCCCAGAAACAGGGGGCCGGCCCCGCGCCGAGCCTGTATCGCTGCACGGAAGACGGCAGCAGCGTTCGCGCCCGATCCCGATCGGCCCAACGTTCTTTTCGGAGAAGCACAAGACCATGCACCACGACACGCACGCAGAACCCGCCACGGCAACCCGCATCGAAAAAGACACCTTCGGCGACATCGCCGTGCCCGCCGATCGCTACTGGGGCGCGCAGACGCAGCGCTCTTTGCAAAACTTTCGCATCGGCGGCGAGCGCTTCCCGCGCGAGTTCATCTATTCGCTGGGCGTCGTCAAGAAGGCCGCTGCGCGCACCAATGTTCGTCTGGGCAAGCTGGACGCCAAGCTGCTGCCGGCGATCGAGCAGGCGGCGGATGAAGTCATCGCCGGCAAGCTGGATGCGCACTTCCCGCTGGTGGTGTGGCAGACCGGCAGCGGCACGCAGACCAACATGAACGCCAACGAAGTGATCTCGAATCGCGCCATTGAGATGCTGGGCGGCACCATGGGCAGCAAGAAGCCCGTGCATCCCAACGATCACATCAACATGTCGCAGTCGACGAACGATCACTTTCCGACGGCCATGCACGTCGCCATCGTCGATCGCGTCCACCATCGCCTGCTGCCCGCGCTGGCGCAGCTACAGAAAGCCTTGGAAGAAAAGGCGGCAGCGTTTTCGCACATCATCAAGATCGGCCGCACGCACCTGATGGATGCGACGCCGCTTTCGCTGGGGCAAGAGTTTGGTGGCTATGCCGCGCAGATTGGCTTTGCGATGTCGACCGTGCGCGCCGCTCTGCCCGGCATGTATGAGCTGGCTGCAGGCGGAACGGCCGTTGGTACGGGCCTGAACAGCCATCCGAAATATGCCGAAGAGGTAGCCAAAGAGATCGCGGCCATCACGGGCTTGCCGTTTGTGACCGCGCCCAACAAGTTCGCGGCGCTGGCGGCGCATGATGCCGTGGTATCGCTGTCTGCAGCGCTGCGCACGACGGCGGTCGCGCTGTTCAAGATCGCCAGCGACATCCGCTTGCTGGGCAGCGGTCCGCGCTGTGGTCTGGCAGAGCTGTCCTTGCCGGAAAACGAGCCGGGCAGCTCGATCATGCCGGGCAAGGTGAACCCGACGCAGTGCGAAGCCATGACCATGCTGTGCGCGCAGGTCATCGGCAACGATGCGGCGGTTGCTTTCGCCGGTGCACAAGGCCACTTCGAGCTGAATGTGTTCAAGCCCCAGATGGTCTACGGCGTGCTGCAGTCGCTGCGCCTTTTGGCCGATGGTGTTGATTCCTTCGTCGAGCACTGCGTGGTCGGCATCGTTGCCAACGAAGGCCGCATCAAAGAACTTCTGGGCAAGTCGCTGATGTTGGTGACCGCGCTGGCGCCGCGCATTGGCTATGACATGGCGGCCAAGATCGCCAAGACCGCGCACAAGCAAGGCAAGACGCTGCGCGAAGTCACGATCGAGCTAGGCGCGCTGAGCGGCGAAGAGTTCGATCAGGTCGTGCGCCCCGAAGACATGATCGATCCGCGTCCGTAAGGCGCTACACGGGCCGCCAGATCGCAGACGTGATCACGGACACGATCGCAGACACGACCGCGATTCGGGACGGCCCTCGTGCTTGTTTACAGCGACCACCGCCGCCCATCCACCATCCCCCGATCAAGGAACTCACCATGCAATCGCCACGCGAGGGGCTGCCCCCTGCGGCGCCGGTCGGTGCTCGTCTGTCGGCCGTCGATGTCGCCCGTCGAGTCTTGCTGCGCGTCGAGGCCGGCTCGTACGCCAGCCTGACCCTGTCGGGAGAGCTGGATCGCGCGCAGCTTGCCGACTCTGCACGCGGTCTGTGCACCGAGCTGGTCTATGGCTCGCTGCGCAAGCGCGCACAGCTGGATGCGGCCCTGTCGCGCTTGACGCCGCGCGGACTTGATTCGCTGGATGCGC